>NZ_JBFAKW010000041.1:47766-71185 GCF_040655955.1 Streptomyces sp. NPDC050263
GGGACTGGCCCCGCACGGACAAGTCCCGCACAGACAGTCCCGCACGGACCGGCCGAGCCCGGTACGCCACGGACCGCCCGACCGGGACCCGCGTCCCCGCGCGCCCGCGGCGCGCCCGCCCCCTTCCGCACCGCGCGTCTCTTTCCCCCGCTCCGCCGAGCGGCGCCCGCATGTCACCGAACAGCCCGCCCCGCACCCTCCGTCACGGAAAGCGAGAGAGCGCATGTCCGACGAGAACGAGGTCCGCGAGCACAACCGCGCCGTCGTCGCCCAGTACATGAACACCCGAGGCCAGGACCGCCTGGAGCGGCACCTGCTCTTCACCAAGGACGGCACCGGGGGTCTGTGGACGACCGAGACCGGCGAGCCGATCGTCATCAACGGCCGGGACCGCCTCGGCGAGCACGCCGTCTGGTCGCTCAAGTGCTTCCCGGACTGGGTCTGGACCGACGTCGAGATCTTCGACACCCAGGACCCCGACCGCTTCTGGGTGGAGTGCGACGGAGAGGGCCAGATCCTCTTCCCCGGATACGAGCCCGGCATCTACCGCAACCACTTCCTGCACTCCTTCCTGTTCGAGGACGGGAAGATCAAGCAGCAGCGTGAATTCATGAACCCGTGCCGGCAGTTCAGAGCCCTCGGCATCGAGGTTCCCTCGGTCCGCCGGGACGGCATCCCCACCTGACGCCCGCCGACCGACCTTCGATCTTCCATGCCGCAGGGGGAGACTGTGCGCACCACCGTCCATGACATTCACGCAAGACCGGCCCTTCAGCAGCCCGAGTGGGACGACCCGGCCCGGCTCGGACGGGTCCGCCACATCCTCTCCGGCGAACCGCCGCTGGTCACCGCGGAGGGGACCGCGCGGCTGCGCGGGCTGCTCGCCGAGGTGGCGGCAGGCCGCGCCCACCTGGTGCAGGCGGGCGACTGTGCCGAGGACCCGGCGGAGTCCACCCCGCACCACGTGCGACGCAAGGCCGAGCTGCTGGACCGGCTCGCCGAGACCGCGCGGGCCGTCGTCGGCAGACCGGTCCTGCGGATCGGCCGGATCGCCGGACAGTTCGCGAAGCCGCGGTCCAAGCCCGTGGAAGAGGTCGACGGCGTGACGGTGCAGGTCTTCCGCGGCCACATGGTCAACGGCCCCGAACCCGGCCACCGGCGCCCCGACCCGGAGCGCATCCTCACCTGCTACCGATCGGCCCGCGACATCGTCCGCGAACTCCACGCGCTCAACGAGGGCCGCCCGGACGCGGAACGGCTGTGGATCAGCCACGAGGCACTGCTCCTCGACTACGAGGTCCCCATGCTGCGGTCCGCCCGCCCGGACGGACTGTTCCTCGGCTCGGCCCACCTGCCCTGGGCCGGGGAGCGCACCCGGCACCCGGACGGCGCGCATGTGCGGATGCTGTCCGCGGTCGTCAACCCGGTCGCCTGCAAGGTCGGTTCCGGCACCACCGCCGACGACGTCCGCACCCTGGCCGGCCGGCTCGACCCGGACCGGCGGCCGGGGCGGCTGGTGCTCGTCGCCCGGATGGGCGACGGGTTCGTCTCCAGCCGGCTGCCCCCGCTGGTGGAGGCGGTCCGCGCCGCCGGACACCCGGTGGTCTGGCTCTGCGACCCGATGCACGGCAACACCATCGCCGGCCCGGACGGACACAAGACCCGGCTGCTGGACGCGATGACGTCCGAGATCCAGGACTTCAACGAGGTGATGGCGAAGACGGACGGCGTCAACGGCGGCCTGCACCTGGAGTCCACCCCCGACGACGTCACCGAGTGCGCCGCCGACGCGTCCGAGCTGGGCTCCGTCGGCGACCGGCACACCACGTTCTGCGACCCCCGTCTCAACCCCGGGCAGGCCGTCCAGCTCGTCTCCGCGTGGGCCCGCATGCTCTGAGCCCCCGACCGCCCCCGGGGTCCGCCGTCTCCCGCGACGACGCGGCCCGCCCGCTCGCCCCCTACCGCACCGAAAGGAGCCGGCCCATGGTGGGCATCCCCGCCATCGCCCCGTACGACCTGCCCACGCAGGACAGCCTCCCGGCGAACCTGGCCGACTGGACGCCGGCCGCGGACCGTGCGGCTCTGGTGGTCCACGACATGCAGCGCTTCTTCCTGCGCCCCCTGGCCGAGCCGCTGCGCTCCGGGCTCGTCCACCACGCGGCGCAACTGCGCAAGCGCGCCGCGTCCCTGGGCGTGCCCGTCGCCTACTCCGCGCAGCCCGGCGGCATGACCCCCGAGGAGCGCGGGCTGCTGGCCGACTTCTGGGGGCCGGGCATGCGCACCTCCGCCGAGGACCGCGAGGTCGTCGACGAGCTGGCCCCGGCGGACGGCGACTGGCTCCTGACCAAGCGCCGCTACAGCGCCTTCTTCCGCTCCGACCTGTTGCAGCGGCTGCGCGACGCCGGCCGGGACCAGCTCGTGCTGTGCGGGGTCTACGCCCACATCGGCGTGCTGGCCACCGCGATCGACGCGTTCAGCCACGACATCCAGGTGTTCCTCGCCGCCGACGCCGTCGCGGACTTCTCCGCGCGGCAGCACCGGCTGACGCTGGAGTACGTCGCCCAGCGGTGCGGGGTGGTCGTGCTCAGCGACCAGGTGTTCGCATGACCACCCCGGGGCGCGGCGGGCCGGACCTCCTCGACCGGCTGCTGGCGGCGGAACGGCCGCCCGCCTTCGCCCTGCTGCACCGGCCCGAGAGCGGTGACCCGGACACGGTCGAGGTCCTGCTGGGCGAGATCTCCCACCCCGACTCGCTGGCCCGGCTGCCGCTGCCGTCCGGCGCCCCCGGCGCCCCGCGGCACGACGCCCTGGTCGTGGTGCCCTACCGACAGCTCGCCGAGCGCGGCTTCGCGGCGCCCGACGACGGGGCGCCCCTGATCGCCCTGACCGTGACCGAGCAGGCCGCGCTCCCGCTGGCGGACGTCCTGGAACGGCTCTCGCCGGAACCGGTGCACCTGTCCGCGAGCCGCTTCGACCTGTCCGACGAGGAGTACGCCGAGATCGTCCGGCGTGTGGTCGCCGACGAGATAGGCACCGGCGAGGGCGCGAACTTCGTCCTGCGGCGCACCCTGCTGGCCGACCTGAGCGACTACTCCCCGCACCGCGCGCTGGCCGTCTTCCGGCGGCTGACCGAACAGGAGGCCGGCGCCTACTGGACGTTCGTCATCCATGTCGACGGCCGGGTGTTCGTCGGCGCCACCCCCGAACGCCATATCTCCGTGCGCGACGGCCTCGCCGTGATGAACCCGATCAGCGGGACCTACCGCTACCCGCCCGGCGGGCCGACCCTCGACGGCCTCACCGCGTTCCTCCAGGACCGCAAGGAGACCGACGAGCTCTACATGGTGCTCGACGAGGAACTCAAGATGATGTCCCGGGTGTGCGCCGACGGCGGCCGGGTCACCGGGCCCGCCCTCAAGGAGATGGCCCGCCTCGCCCACACCGAGTACTTCATCGAAGGCCGCACCCGGCGTGACGTACGGGAGATCCTGCGCGAGACGCTGTTCGCGCCGACCGTCACCGGCAGCCCGGTGGAGAGCGCGGCCCGGGTCATCGCGCGCTACGAGCCGCAGGGCCGCGGCTACTACAGCGGGGTCGCCGCCCTGATCGGACGCGAAGCCTGCGGCGAACGGTCGCTGGACTCCGCCATCCTCATCCGCACCGCCGACATCACCCCCGACGGCCGGATGCGCCTGGCGGTCGGCGCGACCCTGGTGCGCCACTCGTCGCCCGAGGCGGAGGCCGCGGAGACCCGGGCCAAGGCCGCCGGGCTGCTGCACGCGCTGGAGGCGGAACGGCCGGGCCCGCGGACGTCCCCCGCCGCGCCCGGCACGACCCGGTTCGCCGGCCACCCGGCGATCCGCGCGGCACTGCGCGGACGCAACACCGGCATCGCCGACTTCTGGCTGGCGTCCACCGCGCCGAGCTCCCTGACGGTGCCGTCCCTGGTCGGCACGAAGATCCTGGTGGTGGACGCCGAGGACGCCTTCACCGCGATGATCGTGCAGCAACTCGAGGCACTCGGCCCCACCGCGCAGGTCGCCCGGTACGACGAGCCGTACGACCCGGCCGGCTTCGACCTGGTCGTGATGGGTCCGGGCCCCGGAGACCCGCGCGCCCTCGGCGACCCGAAGATCGCGGCGCTCGACGCGGCGACGGCGCGGCTGCTGCGCGACCGCGTCCCGTTCCTCTCGGTCTGCCTCAGCCACCAGATCCTCAGCCTCCGGCTGGGCCTGGAGCTGGTGGCCCGGGACGAGCCCAACCAGGGGGTGCAGCGGTCCATCGACCTGTTCGGCAGGCCCGAACGCGTGGGCTTCTACAACACCTTCTCGGCGGTCGGCCACGCCGCCCACCACGACGTGCCCGGCGTGGGGCGGGTGGCGGTCAGCCACGACCCGGCCACCGGGGAGGTGGACGCGCTGCGCGGCGGTCGCTTCGCGTCCTTCCAGTTCCACGCCGAGTCGGTGCTCACCGTGGACGGGCCCCGGCTCCTCGCCGACGCCCTGCGGGGGGTGCTGGCCCGGTGAGACTGGAGATCGCCTGGTGGGACCTGGACGGCTCGCCGCAGACCGTCGACTCGCTGCGGGCGCACCTGCGAGGCGGCGTCGCCGACGACTGGGCCGCCGTCCCCGGGCTGCGCGCCAAGTTCTGGATCGCCGACCGGGACCGCAACCGCTGGGGCGCCGTCATGGTGTGGGAGGGCGACCGCCCCGCCACCGGCGCGCTGCCGCCCAACCGGGCCGCCGTTCTCATCGGCCGGCCCGTCGGCCACCGCATGGGCTTCGACGTCGAGGCCGTGGCCGAGGGCCTGCACGCCCTGCCCGTCCTGCACGGCCTCGGCGCCGCCCTGGTGCCCCCGACCCCGCACTGACGAAACCGACCGCCCGCACCCGACGTACCGTCAGGAGACGTGCCATGCACGAGTACCTGCTCGTGGACGCCTTTTCCCGGGAGCCGCTGCACGGCAACCCGGTCGCGGTGTTCCTCGACGCCGCGGATCTGCGTACCGATCAGATGCAGCGCATGGCCCGGGAGATGAACCTCTCCGAGACCACCTTCGTGCTGCCTCCCCGGCAGGGCGGCGACGCCCACGTCAGGATCTTTACCCCGGTCAACGAACTCCCCTTCGCGGGCCACCCGTTGCTCGGCACCGCGGTCGCGCTCGGCGAGACCCGGAAGCAGGACCGGCTGCGGCTGGAGACCGCCATGGGCGTCATCCCCGTCGAACTCGGCGACGACGACGGCGCGGTGACCGTCCGGATGCGTCAGCCGCACCCCGTCTGGGAGCCCTACGAGCACGCCGTGGAACTCCTGGCGGCGCTGGGGGTGTCCGCCTCCACCGCACCCGTCGAGGTCTACCGCAACGGCCCCCGGCACGTCTTCGTCGGCCTGGAGAGCGTGCCCGCGCTGTCCGCGCTGCGACCGGACCACCGGGCCCTGTCCCGCTTCCCCGACATGGCCGCCAACTGCTTCGCGGGGGAGGGGACGCGGTGGCGGACCCGGATGTTCAGCCCCGCCTACGGGGTGGTCGAGGACGCGGCGACCGGCTCGGCCGCCGGACCTCTCGCCATCCACCTGGCCCGGCACGGACTGGCCCGCTACGGCCAGGCGCTGGAGATCCGGCAGGGCGTCGAGATGGGCCGGCCCTCCCTGATGCTGGCCACCGCCCGGGGCGACGGCGGGCACATCGAGTCCGTCCACGTCGGCGGCCACGGCGTCACGGCCGGCCGAGGAACCCTCTTTGTCTAGGCCCGTACTTCGCAGGTCACCCGATCGTGAAGATCAAGTGGTCGTGGCTGATCGCTCGCCGATCGGAACCGCTACGGCAATAGCGGTCCCGGACCGACCCAGTCGAGATCGGACGCTGAGAGGCCGCTGAGGCGAACCTTTTCGGCGACCTGCGAAGTACGGGTCTAGGGCGACCAGTCCGGGGCCATCGGCCCGATCCGAGCGAAACGGCCCAGCGAGGAAGGCGTCGATGAACACCAGCAAGTACGAGAGCCTCACCGGTACGACCGATCTCCGGTTCCCCGAGTACGACGACCCGCCGCCCGAACCCATGGGGCTGGTACGCGACTGGCTGGACCGCGCGGTGGAGCTGGAGGTGCGCGAGCCGCGGGCGCTGGCGCTGGCCACCGCCGACCGACGCGGGCGCCCCTCCACGCGCATCGTCGCGTTCCTCACCGTCGACGACGACGGCCTGCTGTTCACCACCCACAGCACCAGCCGCAAGAGCCGGGAGATCGTCGAGACCGGCTGGGCGTCCGGACTGCTCTACTGGCGCGAGACCGGCCAGCAGATCAGCCTGAACGGGCCGGTGACCGCCGTCCCCGAGGACCGGGCGGACGCCCTGTGGTCCGCCCGCCCCGTCCCGCTGCACGCCATGTCGGCGGCGTCCCGGCAGAGCGAGCCGCTCACCGACCCGGCCGCCCTGCTGGCGCGCGCGGAGGAACTGGGCGCCACCCGGGCGGCCCTGCCCCGCCCGGAGCGGTTCGTCGGCTACCTGCTGCGCCCGGACGAGGTGGAGTTCTGGTGCGCGCGCTCGGACCGGCTCCACCACCGGCTCGGCTACCGGCGGGACGGGGACGGCTGGCGCCTCACCCGGCTCCAGCCGTAGCGAGAAGGAGGCGGCTCTCATGGACACGGTCGGCTTCACCTCGGCGATGGCACGCGTACCGACTCCGGTGACCGTCGTTGCGACCTACGGCCCGGACGGCGTCCCGTACGGGTTCACCGCCGGCTCGTTCTGCTCCGCGTCACTGCACCCGCCCCTGGTCCTGGTCTGCCTGGACAAGGGCGCGAGCACCCACCCGGCGTTCACGACGGCCGAGAGGTTCCTCGTCAGCGTGCTGGGACGCGGCCAGCAGCGGGTGGCCCGCCGCTTCGCGACGTCCGGCATCGACCGGTTCGCCGCCGGCGACCTGCGCCCCCTGGAACTGGGGCTGCCGGGGCTGCCGGGGGCCGCCGCGCGGATCGCCTGCACCCTGCACTCCGTACTGGACGCCGGAGACCACACGGCTCTGCTCGGCCGCGTCGAGCGGACCTTCGTCGGCGACCGGACCCCGCTGGTCCACGTCGACCGCCTCTTCCACCGTCCGGCCCAGGACCCTCCCGCCACCGGCCCCGACTCCAGGAGTCAACCGCCCATGCAGGAACGCGCGTTCCCTCTGATCTTCGCCGACCGGGTCGGCGCCACCGCCGAGTTCTACGAACTGCTCGGCTTCACCCGGCAGAGCCGCAACCCCCCGGAGGGCGAGCCCGCCTACATCGGTCTGCGGCGGGGTTCCACCGAACTGGCCGTGGTCTCCGCGAACTGGCCCGTCACCCAGTACGGCGTCCCGTCCGGTCCCGGACCGGGCTTCGAGATGTTCGTCCTGGTCGACGACCTGGACACCACCCTCAAACAGCTCGCCGACGCCCGGGTGCCCCTGCTGCGCGCCCCCGCCGACATGCCGTGGGGCGAACGCATCGCCCACGTCGCCGACCCGGACGGCAACCCCGTCGCCGTCGCCGCCGCCCTCCACTCCTGACCACAGACCTCCCCCGGGACGCACCATGACGCTGGACATCGCCGAGCTCAACGACCTGCTCGAACCACCGCCGGACACCCGGCCCGACCCGGACGACTTCGTACGCGCGGCCATGGACTGGCACTTCAGCCCGGCCACCGGCTCCCCGTTCTGGCTCAACCGGGCCAAAACCCTGGACTTCGACCCCCGCGCCGACGTCCGCACCCTCGCGGACCTCGCCCGCTTCCCGAACGTCTCGGGCGAACTGCGGCACACCCCCGTCACGGACCTCGTCCCGCGTGGCTACGGCGAACACCCCGACGTCGTCGGCGTCTTCGAGAGCGGCGGCACCACCGGCACGCCCAAGCGGGTCGTCCTGCTGCGGGACTGGCTCGACCGCATGCTCGCCTGGAGCAACGCCACCCTGGACGCCCACGGCTTCCCGCGCGGCGCCGACTGGCTCGGACTGGTCCCCTCCGGCCCGCACATCGTCGGCGAGTACTTCCGCCGCAGCGCGGCCACGTTCGGACGCCACGGCTTCGCCATCGACCTGGACCCGCGCTGGGTGAAGCGCTGCATCGCCGAGGGGCGCGGCGCGGAGGCCTCCGGCTACGCCGAGCACGTCGTCGACCAGGCCGCCGACGTCCTGCGCGACCAGGAGATCGGCGTCCTCACCATCACCCCGCCGCTGCTGGAACGGCTGGCCCGGCGCGAGGACCTCGTCGACCTGGTCAACGAGAAGGTGCGGGCGATCCGCTGGGGCGGCACCCAGCTCGACCCGGACTCCCGCTACCTGTACCGCACCGAGGTCTTCCCCGGCACGGTGCTCGCCGGCAACTACGGAAGCACCATGATCGTCGGGTTCGCCGGTGAGCGCCCGGGGCTGTCCGACGACGACCCGTGCGTCTTCGACACGCTCGGCCCGCACGTCACGTTCGGCGTCGTCGACCCCGAGACCCGCGAACCCGTCGCCCTCGGGGAGCGCGGCAGGGTGGTGGCCCACCACCTCAGCCGCTCCTTCCTGCTGCCCAACAACCTGGAACGCGACCTGGCCACCCGGGTGGCGCCGCCCGAGGGCGGGTTCGGCGACTCCGTCGCGGACATCGCCCCCGTCGCGACCTTCGAGAGCGAGCCGGTCGTCGAGGGGGTCTACTGATGCCCGGCGCCTACCCGACCCCCGGCGCCCCCGAGACCTCCCGCGCCCCCGGCGCCGTGCTGACGGCGCTCGGCCCCCGGGGTCCCTACCGCGCCCGCAACCGTCTCACCGTCACCGACGTACGGGGCGAGGCGGCCGCCGAACTCAGCATGGTTCCCGGCCTGTTCGTGAACCGTTCCCTCGCGGCCCTCCGGTCGGCCGCCCCGCTGCGCCCGGACGAGCGGGCCGCGGCCCTGCGCCGCGCCGCGCACCTGTTCGCCACCGGCACGATCGCCGGCCGCACCGTCGCGGAGTACGAGCACGACGTCAGCCGGGTCGGCGGCATCCCCATCGGCGTCGTCCGCACCGCCACCCGCTCCCTCGCCACCCGGCTCGCGGCCGCCTGGGAGAGCGCCCGGCAGGCCCGGCCCCAGGGCGCCGCCGACGACTGGCGGGACCCCGGCACCCGGGCCGGCCGGGGGGTGTGGACCCGGCGCGGCGAGGTCTTCGCCGTGAACGCGGCCGGCAACCATCCCGGCACCCACAGCCTGTGGCCCGAGGCGCTGGCCCTCGGCTACCGCGTCGCGGTGCGGCCCTCCCGGCGCGAGCCCTTCACCCCGCACCGGCTGATCAGCGCCCTGCGCGCCGCCGGTTTCGGCGACGACCACGTGGCCCTGCTGCCCACCGGACACGAGCAGTCCGACGACCTGCTGCGGGGAGCGGACCTCGGCATGGTCTACGGCGGCGAGGACGTGGTGCGCCGGTACCGGGCCGACCCCACGGTGTTGACCCAGGGCCCCGGCCGGTCCAAGATCCTGCTCACCGGGGACGTCGACTGGCGCGACCACCTCGACACCGTCGTCGACTCGGTCGCCCACCACGGCGGCACCGGTTGCGTCAACGCCACCGCGGTGTACGTCGAGGGCGACCCGGCGCCCCTGTGCGAGGCCCTCGCCGAACGCCTCGCCGCCCTGCCGGCCGTCGCGCCGGACGACGACAAGGCGGTGCTCCCCGTCCAGCCCGCCGCCGCGGCCCGGGCCCTCGCCGCGCATCTCGCGCGGCGGGCCGAGGGCACCCGCGCCTGGCGCGGCGCCGACGAGGTGGTCGCCGAACTCGGCGACGGCAGCGCCGCGTTGCGCCCGGCCGTGCACCAGGTCGACCGGCCCGACGCGCCGCAGACCGGCGTCGAGCTGCCGTTCCCCTGCGTCTGGGTCGCCCCCTGGACCCCGGAGGCGGGCCCGGCGGTCCTGCGCGACAGCCTCGTCCTCACCGTCCTGACCCATCAGGAGGAGCTGATCGACCGGCTCCTCGACGAGCCGACCATCAGCAATGTGTACGTGGGCGACGAGCCCACCTACCGGATCACGCCGGGCCTGCCCCACGACGGGTTCCTCGGTGAGTTCCTGATGCGCAGCAAGGCGGTCGTCCGGCACTGATCCGCGCCGGCGCCGCACCCTCGTTCTCACCTCAGAAGGGACCACCTCACCCATGCACGCCGTTTCGTACACCGCCCAGTGGATGGCCGCCGCCCGCGCCCTGGAGTCAGAGCGCGAGGACGCCCTGTACGTCGACCCGCTGGCCCGCGATCTAGCCGAGCCCAAGGGCTTCGAGCTGATCGACCGCTACGCGGGCGGCGGGCTGCTGCCGTTCATCACCATCCGCACCCGCTACCTCGACGACGCGATCGCCGACCTGCTCGCCGACGGCACCGTCCACCAGGTGGTGCTGATCGCCGCCGGCATGGACACCCGTGCCTTCCGCCTCGACTGGCCCGACGACGTCGACGTCTACGAGGTGGACCACGGGCCCCTCATCCAGGAGAAGCGGCGTCGGCTGGACGCCCTGGGCGCCAAGCCCACGGTGCGCCGCCACGAGGTGTCCGCCGACCTCACCCAGGAGTGGCTGCCCACGCTCACGGAGGCGGGCTTCGACCCGTCCCGGCCCACCCTGTGGGTCGCGGAGGCGCTGACCTTCTTCCTCACCGAGGAGCAGGCCGCGGGCCTGCTCCAACTGCTCGCCTCGGCCTCCGCGCCCGGCAGCCACCTGGCCTTCGACATCCTGGGCCGGGGACTGCTGCGCAGCCCGTTCTCCCGGCCCTTCCTGGACAAGCTGGCCGCCGACGGCACCCCGTGGATCTTCGGCACCGACGAGCCGGAGCCCTTCCTGGCGGCCAACGGCTGGGACGTCACGGATCTGAAGGAGCCGGGGCAGCCCGGCGCCGGCGAGGGCCGCTGGCCCTACGACGTGCAGCCCCGCGGGCGGCGGCACGCCAACCGGCTCTGGCTGATCCGGGCCGGGATCGCCACCGGCTGACCCCCGGCGCACACCGGCCCGGGACCGGGGGACTCAACCCCGGCCCCGGGCCGCCGCACGCCCTTTCACCGGTCCCGGAGCTTCGCCCGTAACGCCTCGTTCTCCGCCGTGAGGGCCTCGATGCGCTCCCGCACCGGCAGCAGCGCCTCCTCGAGTTCGGCCTCCGAGAAGCGGGGGGTGATGTGCTTGGAGCAGTTCCAGGCGAGCCCCTCGACGCGGATCACCATCAGCTGCTCCGGCCTGCCGTCGGTGCGGACGTCGGCGAGCCGCTCGCTCAACTCCGGTTCCCGCGAGGTGTCGAGGGTCCGCGCACGCGCCATCACCTTCAGCCGGACGCGGTGCGCGTAGTCCATGAAGAAGAGGGACACCCGGTCGTCGCCTCGGAGGTTGCCGGTGGTGATGTACTGCCGGTTGCCGCGCACCTCCAGATACGCCAGGGTCCCGGCGTCCAGCACGTGCACGAAGCCGGGCGGCCCGCCCCGGTACTGCACATAGGGCCAGCCGTCGGCGCTCGCGCTGGCCAGGTAGAAACCGTCCCTCGCCGCGATGAACGCCGCCTCGGCCGGGCCGATCCGGTCGAGTTCCTCCGGGTCCCCGCCGAGCATCCGCTCCATCGCCTCGGCACTGCCCCGCTCCCGCTGTACGCGGCGGACGTCGTCGGTGAAGGCGAGATGGGCGTATCGGTTCATGATTCCCCATTTCCTGTCATGGAGGCCAAGTCATGATCAGGCCCGACGATAGCCCTGCCCCCCTTACAGACAAAGGCAGTCGGCGTACACCCGGGCCGGGTCAGTATCCGATGGCCTCCCGGAGAAGCAGCACGGTGCCGCGCCCCGGGCGGGGTTCCGCGTTGAGGATGAGCAGACGGTTGACGGCGCTGGGCATCCCGTACACCTCCTGGGCGCGGGCGCTCTCCAGCGGGAGGGCGTGTTCCTCGACGCGGCGCAGCGCCGTGCCCAGGTCGGGCACCACCTTCTGCGCACCGACGATCCAGATCGCGTGGGCGGCTCCGCCCGCGTTGGCGGGGAGTTGGCTGCCGCTGCCCGAGGCGAGGACGAGCGAGCCGGTCTCGGTGACCGCGGCGACGCTGTTGACGACGAATTCGGGGCCGGCGACCAGCCTGCGGATCTCGTCGGCGCCGGTGGCCCGGTCGATGGCCAGGACGCGCGGCCTGATGGCGTCGTACCGGCCGCTCGCGTTGATGTCCTCGTCGATGCCGGACAGCCGGAGGGTCTCGCTGGCTCCGGTGAACACGCCGGCGCCCTCGGGGAGCAGGTCCCTGACGCGGGCGCGCGCGGCCTCGGCGTCGTCGAGGATCTCGGCGGCGAAGCCGCCCGCCCGCAGCGCGGCGGCCACCCGCTCCAGTCGTTCGGCCGATGCCGGGTCGGCGAAGGACGCTGCCGCAGCTGTGGCGGCCGTGGCGTGTGCCGGGTCGGTCCCGGGGCCCTGCGCCGTGTCGGGCGCCGTGCCCGCCAGCGGGGAGGTGTCGAGGTACCTGACCTCGTACACGCGCTCGGCGAACTTCCAGCCCTCGTCGGTGCGTTGGTAACGGTCGTGGTAGACGGCGTAGTTCAGCCCCTGGCGCCCGTCGAGGGCGCGCGCGATCTCCTGGATGTAGGCGCGGCCGGTCGCGGTGTCGCCGTCGAGCTGGATCGTGCCGGGGTGTGTGTTCTGTACGAAGAAGTCCCACTGGCTCTGCAGCCGCTCGCCCCCGGCGAGGATCTCCTCGCGGCCCACCTGCTCGACGGGGATGTCGGGCATGCGCAGGGCGCCGTCCGGTGTGAACAGCGACGCCAGGCGGGGCCGGTCGCGCATCATCGCCGCGTCGGTGAACTCGCCGCGCAGTGCCTCGATCTCGACCCGGTCTGCGATGGCCTGGAAGTCGTTCATCGAAGTCCTCTCTCCGTCTTGTCGTCGTCCTCACCGGTACGACAACGCAGCCCCTCAAAGTGTCAGGCGGCGCGTCGGCCTCACATTCCGGTGCGCTCTCTTGTCGTACCGGGTAGAGGCACAGCAGCGAGCGAGGGAGACGGCCGGACCATGACGAGCAGAGCCGAGCCCGGCGACGACCAGAGCGATCCGGGCGAACCGGGCCTCGGCGCGATCATGAGCGAGCGGCGTCGGCTGATCAACCTCGGCTATCGGCTCCTCGGGTCCCTCGCCGACGCCGAGGACGTCGTGCAGGAGACCTACGCCCGTTGGTACGCCATGTCCGCACGGGAGCAGCAGGCCATCGAGTCGCCCGGCGCCTGGCTGACGACGGTCGCCGGCCGCATCTGCCTGAACCTGCTCGGCTCGGCGCGGGCGAGGCGGGAGACGTACGTGGGCGAGTGGATCCCGGAACCGCTGCCCGAGCCCACGGAGTGGATCACCGGGCGCTCCGGCCCCGACGGGTCCGACCCGGCCGATCGGGTCACCCTCGACGAGTCGGTGACGATGGCCTTCCTGGTCGTCCTCGATGCGATGACCCCGGCCGAGCGCGTCGCGTTCGTCCTGCACGACGTCTTCCGCTACCCGTTCGGCGAGGTCGCCGAGATCGTCGGCCGCACTCCGGCGGCGTGCCGCCAACTGGCCTCGTCCGCCCGCCGTCGCGTCCGCACCGCGCAGACGCCGGCGGGCCCCGGTGCCGGACAGGCCGGCATCGTCAGGCAGTTCAGAACGGCATGGGAGGCCACGGACATCGACGCCCTGATCGGCCTGCTCGACCCCGACGCCGTCGCGACCGCCGACGGCGGCGGGCTGGCCGCCACCCACCTGCACCCGATCGTGGGCGGTGAGCGGATCGCCCATGCCTACGCCGAGATCGCCCGTCTGTGGGGCGGCCGCACGACATTCCTGGAGTGCGCGGTCAACGGCCTGCCCGGCCTGGTGGCGCGGCAGGACGACACCGTCGTGACGGTGTTCGCGTTCGAGATCGCGGGCGACCGGATCAGGAATGTCTGGGCGGTGCGCAACCCCGAGAAGCTCCGTGCCTGGCGGACCGACTGAGGAGCGATCCGAATGACTGATTCCCCGGCCGGCGGCGCTGTCCTCGACGCGGACGAACTGGCTGCGCGCTGGGCGAACGCCTGGCGGCCGGAACAGGTCGCGGAGCGGTTGGACGGGGTCGGTGTGCCCTGGTGCGTGGCGGCGGGGTGGGCGCTGGATCTGTTCCGCGGAGAGCAGTCGCGGCCCCATGGCGATCTGGAGATCGCGGTGCCTGTGGCGGGGTTCGCGGAGATCCGGGACCGCTTCCCCGAGTACGTGTTCGACGCGGTGGGCTCTGGACGGGTCTGGGCGAGTGCCGGAGCCGAGGTGCTCGGGGCCACGCACCAGACCTGGCTGCGGGATCCGGCGAGCGGTCGGTTCCTGTTCGATGTCTTCCGCGAGCCGCACGAGGGCGGGACGTGGATCTGCCGGCGGGACGAGAGCCTGCGGCTGCCGTACGACGCGATCATCGAGCGGTCCGCGGACGGCATTCCCTACCTGGCGCCGGAGCTGGTGCTGTTGTTCAAGGCGAAGGAGCCCCGGCCGAAGGATCACGCGGACTTCGACGGGGCCCTGCCGCTGCTGAGCGGGGCACGGCGCGACGCGCTGAGCGGGTGGCTGAAACTCGCGCATCCCGGACATCCATGGCTGGCGAAACTGGCGAGGCGGTGACGCCGGGGCGGAGGTCGAGCCGCGGGCGGCCAGATGCGAAGGCCGGCCGCGACGGTCGGGTCGCGGGCGTCGGCTGCTCTGTCGCGCGCGACGGCCTCCGGGCCTGGTTGCGGCGCGGATGCCGGAAGGTCAGGTCTCCGTCGCCGGAGGTGTGGCGCGGTTGCGTGGTCGCGTCCTGGTCAGCCCGGTCTCCACGGCGGTGAGCAGGGTCAGAGCGGCGTCGAGGTGTTCGGTGTCGTGGTCGGCGGCTTCGGAGACGGTGGCGGCCCATTCCCGGCGGACGAGGGTGGTGTTGCTGCGTCCGCGTTCGGTGGAGTGGACCGTCACTCCGCGAGCGTCGGCGGAGTGGGCGCGCCGTTCGATGAAGCCCTTCTCCTCGAGCCCGCGCAGAACGGTGGAGAGGTTGGTGCGCTGGAGCCCGGTCGCGGCGGCGATGCGGCTGGGTGCGGCTTCGGGGTCGCTCTTCAGGTAGCGCATCACCATGCCCTCGGACTGCGACAGGTGGACAGCTCGCTCGTCCGTGTACCGGCGGAACTGGATCTCCCGGCTGATGATCAGTACGAGGTCGGCCAGTTCGGCCCACCGCTGTTCGTGGTCGGGCCCCGCTGTCGGGCCTGTCTGGTGCGCTTGGTCCTCCGTCACGGCTCCAGGGTACGGGGTTGCCCGTCAAGTAGTTATGTGGGCATACTCATTATGAGCTCATAGTTATGAGCTCATAACTTCTGCCTTCTGGGAACTGTCATGACGACAACCGCTTCCTCCCGGCATGCCGGAGCGACGACGCTCTCGCCCCATGCCACGGCCCGCGCCGGCGGCCTGCACCCGGTCGGGGTGTTCATCCTGCTGGCCGGCGCGTTTCTGCCGATCATGGACTTCTTCATCACCAACGTGGCTCTGCCCAGCATCGACGCCTCGCTGCACGCCTCCGCGTCGTCGCTGGAGCTGGTGATCGCCGGGTACGGCGTCGCGTACGCGACGCTGCTGGTCCTCGGGGGCCGTCTCGGCGACCGCTACGGCCGCCGCCGCATCTTCCTCGGGGCGCTCGTGGGCTTCGTGCTGGCCTCCCTGGCCTGCGGTGTCGCCCCGAGCGTGGGTGCGCTGATCGCGGCCCGCATCGTCCAGGGCGCCACCGCCGCGCTGCTCATCCCGCAGGTGCTGGCGACCTTCCACCACATCCTCGAAGGGGAGCGCAAGTCCCGTGCCGTGGCCCTGTACGGGGCGACCTCCGGCATCGCCGCCGTGGTCGGGCAACTGGTCGGCGGCCTGCTGGTCAGCGCCGACATCGCCGGCACCTCCTGGCGGCCGATCTTCCTGGTCAACGTGCCCATCGGCGCGGTCGTGCTGATCGTGGCGGCCCGGATCGTGCCCGACACCCGCTCGCACCACCCGGTCGGCATCGACCTGCCCGGCACCGTGCTCTTCGCCGCCACCCTGACCGCCCTGCTGGTGCCGCTGACCGAGGGGCACTCCCTGGGCTGGCCGTGGTGGACCTGGGTGCTGCTCGCCCTCGCGGTCGTCCTCGGCGCCGCCACCTACGCTGTCGAGAAGCGCACCGAGCGGCGCGGCGAAGTCCCGCTGCTGCCGCCGTCGTTGCTGCGTCTGCCGTCCATGTCCCGTGGGCTGACCATGGTGTTCGCCTTCAGCATCGGCTTCGGCGCGTTCATGTTCGTCTTCGCCCTCACCGTCCAGAACGGCCTGCACGCAGACGCCCTGCACAGCGGGCTGGCGATCCTGCCGATGGCCCTGCTCTTCTTCGCCGGGTCACTGGTCGCGCCCCGCCTGATCACACGGTTCGGCCGGGCGGCGCTGTCCGCCGGCGCCGTCGTGCAGCTCGCCGGACTGGTCTGCCTGGTGACAGTCCTGCTGGGGAACTGGCCGCACGTCGGCCTGTGGGCGATGGCCGTGCCGCTGGCCCTGGTCGGCGCCGGACAGTCGATGCTGTTCGCCGGCCTGTTCCGCAGCGTGCTCGCCGATGTCCCCACGCACCTGGCCGGTATCGGCAGCGGCGTGCTGATCACTCTGCAGCAGAGCGGACTCGCCCTCGGTGTGGCCACTCTCGGCACGCTCTATCTGGCCATGGCGCCGCACAACGTCGCCCACGCCTTCGCCGGAGTCGAGTACGTGCAGATGGGCATCGTCGCCCTCCTCGCGATCGGCGCCGCCGCCCTGCCGCGCTTCACCGCCGCGTCGGCGTCCACGCCGGTCGTCGACGCCTGAACCCGCCCCTGTCGAACCTCTCGTAAGGGAGCAGTGATGAGTCTTCTCGACTTGTCGCGATGGCAGTTCGCCATCACCGTGATGTTCCACATGACCTTCCCGGCGATCACCGTCGGACTCTCGATCTTCCTGTCGGTCGTCTACGGCCTGTACTGGCGGACCGGCAGGGCGGTCTACCTGCAGATGTTCCGGTTCTGGCGGCGCGTCTTCGCCGTCGGCTTCGCGATCGGCGTGGTCGCGGGTGCCGTCATCACCTTCCAGATGGGTCTCAACTGGGGCGTGTACGGGGCGAAGACGGGCCCGATCATCGGCCCGATCATCGGCATGGAGGTCGTGACGGCCTTCTTCGTCGAGGCCGGCTTCATCGGCGTCCTGCTCTACGGGGACGGTCGCGTCCGCGAGGTCACGATGTTCGTGTCCACCGTGATGGTGTCGGTCGGTACGGTCCTGTCGTCCACGTGGATCATCGCGGCGAACTCGTGGATGCAGACGCCCGCCGGGTTCAAGGTCGTCCACGGCCGGTTCGAGCCCACGGACTGGATGCGCGTCATCTTCAACCCGTCGTTCGTCTGGCGCTGGCCGCACATGCTGGCCGCCGTGCTGATCTCGGCGAGCTTCTTCGTCGCCGGGATCTCGGCCTGGTACCTGGTCAAGGGGCGTGCCAAGGGCTTCGCCCGCCGCTCGATGTCGATCGCGCTCGGGATCGCCGCGCTGCTGATGCCCGTTCAGCTCTACCTCGGTGACGGCGTGGCCGGTCATGAACTGCCCCGCCAGCTTTCCAAGTTGGAGGCGATCGAAGGCAACTGGGACAACGGCGACACCGGCTTCGTCCTGTTCTCCGTTCCGGACCAGCAGGCCGCGCGGAACATCGCCGAACTCGACATCCCCTGCCTCGGCAGTTACATCGCCAAGGACCTCACCTGCGAGACGGCCATGCCCGGCCTGAAACTCACCCCGGCGGCCGACCGGCCGGACATGGCCGCGACCTTCTGGGGCTTCCGCGTCATGTTCCTGGCGGCCGTGCTGATGTTCGGCACGGCGTTCGCCGCCACGATCCTGCGGATGCGCGACCGCCTGTGGACCGCGCGCCGCTTCCACCGGTTCGTCCTGTGGACGACACCGGTGGGCATCCTGGCCATCCTCGGCGGCTGGGTCACCGCAGAGGCGGGCCGGCAGCCGTGGATCGTGTTCGGGCAGCTCCGCACCTCGGCCGCGGTGTCCCATCTGGCACCCGGCGAGGTCTTGTTCTCGGTGATCGGTTTCTCCGTGCTCTACCTGATCATGCTGGTGGCGTACGTGGCCTACATCGTCCGCACGATGCGCATCGGCCCGGAACGCGACGACCCCCGACCCGAACCTCCACCCCAAGCCGGTCCCGTTCCGTTTGCCGGGCTGTCCGCATCGCTCGCCCCGAGGGAGGTGGCGACCCGATGACCACCACCCTCTGGTCGGCGACCGTACTCGTCTGTCTCCTGATGTACGTCGTGCTGGACGGCTACGACCTCGGAGTCGGCGTGGCCACCCTCTTCGAACGCGACCCCGCGCACCGACGGCACATGCTGGAGTCCGTCGCGGTGGGCTGGGACGGCAACGAGACCTGGCTCATCCTGCTCGGTGTCGCGCTCTGGGCGGGCTTCCCTCTGGCCTTCGGCACGCTCCTGCCGCACGCCTACCTGCCGATGACGGTCTTGCTGTTCTCCCTGATCGTGCGCGGCGTGAGTGTCGAGATGGCGTCCCAGGCGCCACCGGCGCCCCGCTGGACGGCCGCCTTCGGCGTGGCGTCGCTGCTGGCCTCGTTCGCACAGGGATTCGCCCTGGGGACCCTGACCTCGGCGGTACATCTGCGGGGTGACGTCTGCACCGGGTCGCCCTTCGGGGCCTTCAGCTGGTTCTGCGTGCTGTCGGGGCTCACGATCACGGCCGCGTACACCGCTCTCGGCTACGCCTACACCAAGCACAAGTCGTCCGGGCCGCTGCGGGAGTCGGCGGCACGGCGGGGTGCGGTCGCCACGGTGGTCGGGGGAGTGCTGCTGGTCCTAGTCCTCGTCACTGTCGACACCACAGCGGCACCGCTGAACCTCCACAGCCCGGGGCGCGCCTGCGCGTTCGCCGTCCTGCTGCTGTTCGCCGCCGGGGGAGCGGGCACTTCGCTCGTCACGTTCCCGTGGAAGCGGCAGTCCGGGGCGGCGGACAGCCTGCCCCTCGGCGGACTCGCCGTCGCGACCGTGTCCGTGTTCCTCGCCCTGGCCGTGGCCCGCTACCCGGTGCTCCTACCGCCGGGCCTCACCGTCGACAGCGCGGCCGGCCCGCACTCCACGATGGTCTTCATCCTCGTCGGCATCGGCCTGAACATGCCGCTGGTCCTGGCCTACAACGTGTTCGCGCACCGGGCCTTCGCCGGAAAGCGCGACACCGCAGGAGCGCACTCATGACCACCCGGAGCCCACTGCCTACGCCGGTCCGTGTCGTGCTGCGTCTGCTCTCCGCGGTCGCCTGGACCGTGCTGGGCCTGCTCGCCTATTTCGTGTGCCAGGGGATGTTCGGTGGCTACCGGCAGATCCACTCGCAGCTGCTGACCACCCTGGGCATGATCGCCATCGCGCTGACCGGTGGCATCGCGTGGATCGTCGACGAGCGGCGCCCTCATGACGACGAATGAGATGTACGAGAAGAGCGCGCCGGGCACCGCCGGAGAGCGACAGGACGACGACGCCTGGCTCACCGAGTGCGCCGCGCCGGGGCGGCACTGGTTCGGTCTGTCGGGCTCCGCCCAGGCACTGGACACGCTGTTCACGATCGCCCGCTGGGGCGCCCTGGCCTGGACGGCCCAGGCGGTGATGGACCGGGCCAGGGCGCACGAGACGTGGGGCCTCGTGGCCTTCGCCGTCACGAGTGCGCTGGCGGCGGGCGCCGGCTGGTCGGCGGGCACGCTCGCCGAGCGGGGCGCGCGTACCGTCGCGACCGGCCTGCGGCAGCGGTTGACGGGCGCTCTGCTGCCGACCGCCCGGCGGATCAGCGAGACCGGCCCGGCCGAGGCCGCGTGGGCGATGGTCGACCTGGCCGACGACGTCGCCGACCACCACGCGCGGACCGCGCCCCTGAACCGGTCGGCACCGCTGTCGATGATCGCCGTGCTGGCGGTCACGGCCGCGGTGCACTGGCCGGCCGCGATCGTGCTCGTCCTGACCACCGCGCTGCTGCCCCTGAACATGCGCCTGGCGGGACTGTTCGCCCAGCAGGGCGCGGACCGGCAACTGGCCGCGACCCGGCACCTGAACGCCGTCGTCCTCGACAGCTTCCGCGGCATGCGGACGCTGCGCGAGCTGGGCGCGGTCGGCCGGCGCGGCCGAACCCTGACCACGGCCGCCGAGCGGCTGAACAAGGCGACGATGAGCGTCCTGCGCCGGGCCTTCCTGTCCGGGATGATCATGGACGTCGTCATCACGTTCTCCATCGCGGTGAACGCCACGTACATCGGCCTGTCGCTGCTCGGCTACGTGCAGGTGCCGCACGCATCACGGCTCGACCTGTTCACCGGTCTGCTGGTGCTGCTCGTATGTCCGATGTACTTCGCCCCCCTGCGTGCCAGGGCCTCCGCCTTCCATCAGCGGGAACGCGCCACGATCGCGGCCGGCGCCGTCCGGGACGTCGTCAAGGACACGCCTGCCGCGGTGACACGGGCGGCCGGTCCGCGGTCGACCGAGCCGGTCGGTGTGTCGCTGACAGCGGTCCGGTTCCGCTACGGCGGCGCCGACCACGACACCCTCCATGCCGACGCCGAGTTCGCACCGGGCACCTGGACCGCGATCACCGGTGCCTCCGGTTCCGGGAAGAGCACGCTGTTGTCGCTGATCGCCGGATTGCGCCGGCCGTCGGCCGGAGTGGTCCGGTGGCAGACCTCGTCCGTGTCGCAGGCGCCGGCACTCGGCGGAGCCGCCTGGGTCGGACAGCGGACCGTGCTGCTCGATGCGACCGTCCGCGACAACATCCGCCTCGGCCGCCCGGCCGCCACCGAGCGGCAGATCCGGCGGGCTGTCGACGCCGCCGGACTGGGCGCCGTGATCGAGGGCCTCCCCGAGGGACTGAACACCCGGCTCGGCGAAGGCGGTTGGGGTGTGTCGACCGGTGAGGCCCGCCGGATCGCCATCGCCCGCGCCTTTCTGCGCGGAGCCCGGCTCTGGCTGCTCGACGAGCCGACCGCCCACCTCGACGCGGACAGCGAACGCGAGGTCGTCGAGGCCCTGCGGAGAGCCACCGACGGCTGCACCGTCGTCATCGCCACCCACTCCTTCACGCTGGCCGCCGCGGCCGACACCGTGCTCGCGATCGACGACGGCCTCCTGCACGACGCGAGGCCGGTGAACGCGCGATGAGCGGCAGCCGTACCCCGAACGTCCGTGGCCGGCGGGCTCGTTCCGTTGCGGCCGGCGGGTTGGTGCTCGCGGTCGTCGCCGAGCTCTCCTCCGCCGGACTGCTCGGTCTGTCGGGCTGGTTCGTCAGCGCCTGCGCCGCCGCAGGGGCGGCCACCTTCAGCTCCTTCTCCTACGTCGCCCCGAGCGGCGGTGTGCGCGCTTTCGCCCTGGCCCGCGTCGCCGGTAACTACGGCAAGCGTCTGGTGCTGCACGCTGCCGCCCTGCGCCGGATCGCCACCGCCCGGACCGGTCTCTTCGACCGTGTCTCGGCTACCGGCAGGGCACAGGAGGACCGCCTGTGGTCGGGAGAACTCCTCGACCGCAGCATGGCCGACGCCGACAGCGCCGGGATGGCACTGATCGAGTACACAACCCCCGTCGCCGTCACCACCGCGCTGACCGGCGGTGCCGTCCTTGCCGTCGCGGCGTCCACGTCCGTCGTGTCGGCAGCCGTACTCGCGGCCGGCGTCGTCGTCATGGCGGTGATCGCCCACCGTACGCCCGGCACCGCCCGCGAGGCAGAGCAGCAGACCCGCAAGGCCCTGCGCGCCGAGCTCGTCACCGCTGTCGACGCATGGCCGGAGCTGGCATCGCTCGGCGCCGCCGAGCAGCTCGCGGCGCGTACGACGGGGAGGTTCACCCGACTCGACACCGCGCGCGAAGCGGCCGTCCGGCGCAGGCGCCGCGACGGGCTGGTCGGCGGCCTGATCGGCACCGCCACTCTGACCGCCACGGCCGCCACCGGCGGCGCACCGGATGCCCCGACGTTCGTGTTCGTCGTCCTGTTGTCCCTCGGCGTGCTGGCCCAGGCCGAACAGCTGGCGAACGCCGCCGAAGCCCGAGCCACCGCGAAGGCCGCACACCGCAGGCTCACGACAAGCGTGCCGCACACCGTGCGCGCCCCCACCGCCGCGGAGATACGGTCATGGTCCACCGAGCAGGGCATCGGCTTCGCCGACTACGTCCTTCCGCCGATGGCCCTCCGGCCGGGGCGCGTCCTCGGCGTCACCGTCGCCCGAGGCACGATGCTCGTCGTCACCGGCCGCTCCGGCAGCGGCAAGAGCACCCTGCTCCGAGCCCTCGCCTCGTCACTGCGGCAAGTGACCGAAGGGCGGGACGGCCGGCCCGCCGTCGTGGCCGTCGCCGCCGACGACCACCTCTTCACCGGCACACTCGGCTCCAACTGGCGCCTCGCCGACCCCGCCCTGACCGACGACGAGATCGACGAACGCCTCGCCGAACTGCGCCTGAACGACAGCGGACTGACCGCCACGACCGCCGTCGGCCCCGGCGGCAGGCAGCTCTCCGGCGGGGAACTCCGCCGGGTCTACCTGGGCCGGGCCCTGGCCCGCCACCCGCACGTCCTGATCGTCGACGAACCGACCACGGGCCTGGACCACCGAACCGCCCGACACGTACTGGGCATCCTCACCCACCTGCCCGACACCACCGTCGTCATCGCCCTGCACGCCGTACCGGCATGTCTCGAGCCGGCCGGGCACGTGACGCGACTGCCGCTCGACCACAGGGGACCGTGAATTCCGCACATCCCAGGAGGCGCCATGACCACAGCACAACTCCGCGATGCGCTCGCCGACAGCCGTTGCGGGCGGCCGAACGCGACGCGGGCCGAGGCGGAGCTCCGAGCCCGCTTCGACCCGGCCCTGACGTTCTCGACCGGCTCTGTTCGGCCGCCCTGCGCTCGACCGGCCATCCGGCCGACGCCGAGGACCTTGTCCAGGAGACGTAGCCACGAGCGCGTGAACTGGCCGAGGAGGCAAGCCGTCGGGGCGACGTGCGCAGCGTCATCCTCACGGCGGCGACAAGCCGGTCGTGGCAGCCGTCACCGGATACGCCCGCGAACGCGGGACGCGCAGCTTCGTCGAGCACGGACCGGGCAACGCCCGATGTCACGGCGCCTGACCCAGGACCGAACACGCAAAGAACGGAGCCAGAACCTCGCCGGCCTTCTGGGGCGTGCGGTGTCGACGATCAGTCGTGAATCTGCAACAACGGCGGACGCGACGCCTACCGGGCGATTGCTGCGCGGAAACGGGCACTTGACCGCGCCCGGCGGCCGAAGCAGTGCCTGCCGCGGCACTAGATGATCAATTCCAAGGGGTGCCTGCGGAGACGCAAACGAGGGCATCCATGATCGTTTTGTGACGAACAACCTGGACACCCTCGCGACAGCA
>NZ_JBFAKW010000042.1:0-69619 GCF_040655955.1 Streptomyces sp. NPDC050263
TCCTCGTACTGGACGTACTTGGGCTTTCGGCCGGTGCGGCGAGAGTGCGTGCCGGGCGTCGCGACGGGGCGAACGTTGCCTGCCGCGGCACTAGGACACCGGGGGTCGATCACCTCTCCACTGCACGATGATCGCCGCCTACCGCTATACGTTCCGCTACTCCCCGAGGGCCGGTGACAGCGGCCGGGTAGTCATGTGGACGACGCGACACGATCCGCATGACGACGGGCAGTTGGAGCGCCTGCCCCCTACCGGCGACCGCCGCGCCCGGCAGCAACTCGACGAAGCCCACGTCCGGCCGGTCGGCGCGCACCGCACGGAGACATCCCGCGACGTGCGTACGGCTCACGCGCTGACGCCCGACGCCTCACGGATCTCCGGTGCCTCGAGCCGCCGCGCGGCCCGCTCTGCCGTCGCCTTCGCCCAGCGGCCGGTGGTGACGGCGCCCAGGACGAGGACGACCAGGCCGCAGCCGGTGAGGATCCACCAGCCGGGGGCCGCGGCGGAGGCGAAGGTCTCGCGGTAGGACGACGTGCTCACGCCCGCCGCCAGCACCGCGCCGATCACCGCGACGCCCAGGGTCTGGCCGAGTTGGCGGCTGGTGGAGGCGACCGCCGCCGCGACCCCCGCCTGACTGCGCGGCATGCCCGACACCGCCGTGTTGGTGATCGGAGCGTTCACGAAGCCGAAGCCCACGCCGAACAGCACGTACCCGAGGAACAGCGTGACGTCGGAGTCCGCCGCGTCGAAGGCGGCGAACAGCAGACCGCTCGCCGTCATCGCGACGCCCGCGATCAGCAGCGGCAGCCGGGGTCCCCGGGTGCCGAGCAGCCGTCCGGACAGGGGCGCGCACAGGAACGTCGGCACGGCCATCGGCAGCATCCACAGGCCCGCGTGGAGGGCGTCGAGGCCCCGTACGTTCTGGAGGTAGAGGGTGGACAGGAACAGGAACCCGCCCAGCGCGGCGAACGCGCTGATCGCGACCACCGTCGCCCCGCTGAACGGCGCCGACCGGAAGAACCGCAGGTCGATGAGGGGTTCGGCGCGCCGGGGCTCGTACCACAGCAGGCCGATCAGCGCGGCCAGCGCCACCGCGGCGAAGGGGGCGCTGGTCGCCGTGCCCGCCTCCGGCGCCTCGATGATCGCGTACGTCAGCGAGCCGAAGAGGGCGATGACCAGCAGCTGGCCGACCGGGTCGGGGCGGCGGGCCTTCGGCGCGCGGGACTCGGGGATGTAGCGCAGGGTCGCCAGCAGGGCCACCAGGCCGACCGGCAGGTTGAGCCAGAAGATCGAGCGCCAGCCGACGGTCTCCACCAGCAGCCCGCCCAGCAGCGGGCCGGCCGCCATCGAGATGCCCACGACCGCGCCCCACACCCCGATCGCCCGGGCGCGCTCGCGCGGGGCGGTGAAGGTGTTGGTGATGATCGACATGGCGACCGGGTTCAGCATCGAACCGCCGACCGCCTGCACCATCCGCGCCGCGATCAGCAGGTCGAGGTCGGGGGCGAGCGAGCACAGCAGGGAGCCGATCGAGAAGACCACCAGGCCGGCCATGAAGACCTTCTTGCGGCCGATCCGGTCGGCGGTCGACCCGGCGAGCATCAGCAGCGCGGCCAGCACCAGCGTGTACGCGTCGATCGTCCACTGGAGGCCGGCGGTGGTGGCGTGCAGATCCTGCTGCATCGAGGGCAGGGCGACGTTCAGGACGGTGACGTCGAGGCTCACGATCAGCAGGCTCATGCAGCAGATGGCGAGGACGAGGAGACGTCGGCGAGGGCTGAGCTCGGGCATGCGCTCCAGCGTACGCCGGTTTCGATAGTGCGTCTAACTAATGACTCTTACATGATCCTTGCCGATGCGCGACAATGGCGCAATGCCCACGACCACGCCCGTCATCGCCCGGCCTCTGAGGATCGGCCCGCACGCCGTCCAGCCGCCCGTCGTCCTGGCCCCCATGGCCGGGATCACCAACGCGCCCTTCCGCACCCTGTGCAGGGAGTTCAGCGGCGGCAAGGGGCTGTTCGTCAGCGAGATGATCACGACCCGGGCGCTGGTCGAGCGCAACGAGAAGACCATGCAGCTGATCCACTTCGACGCGACCGAGAAGCCGCGCTCGATCCAGCTGTACGGCGTCGACCCGGCCACCGTCGGCAAGGCCGTCCGCATGATCGCGGAGGAGGGCCTCGCCGACCACATCGACCTCAACTTCGGCTGCCCGGTCCCGAAGGTCACCAGGAAGGGCGGCGGCTCCGCCCTCCCCTACAAGCGCAACCTGCTGCGCGCGATCCTGCGGGAGGCGGTCAGCGGCGCGGGCGACCTCCCGGTCACCATGAAGATGCGCAAGGGCATCGACGACGACCACATCACCTACCTCGACGCCGGCCGCATCGCCGTCGAGGAGGGCGTGACCGCCATCGCCCTGCACGGCCGCACGGCCGCCCAGCACTACGGCGGCACGGCGGACTGGGAGGCGATCGCCCGCCTGAAGGAACACGTCCCGGAGATCCCCGTCCTCGGCAACGGCGACATCTGGTCGGCGCAGGACGCGCTGCGGATGGTGCGCGAGACCGGGTGCGACGGAGTCGTCGTCGGGCGCGGCTGCCTGGGCCGGCCGTGGCTGTTCGCGGACCTGGTCGCCGCCTTCGAGGGACGGGAGCAGGACATCGCCCGCCCCTCCCTCCGCGAGGTCGCCGACATCATGGTCCGGCACGCCACCCTCCTCGGCGAGTGGATCGGCGACGAGTCGCGAGGGGTCATCGACTTCCGCAAGCACGTCGCCTGGTACCTCAAGGGCTTCGCGGTCGGCTCCGAGATGCGGAAGCGGCTCGCGATCACTTCGTCGCTGGCCGAACTGCGGTCCGGGCTGGACGAGTTGGACCTCGCCCAGCCCTGGCCGACCGGTGCCGACGGCCCCCGCGGCCGCACCTCCGGCAACAACCGCGTGGCCCTGCCGGACGGCTGGCTCAAGGACCCGTACGACTGCGCGGGCATCGGCGAGGAAGCGGAACTGGACACCTCCGGCGGCTGAAGCCCCGCAAGCCCCGCAAGTCCCGCAAGTCCCGCAAGCCCCGCAAGCCCCGCAAGCCCCGCAAGTCCCGTAGGGGGCTCAGCCCTTCGTCGGGTGCGGGGTGGAGCCGTAGGCCGTGAGGAACTTGTCGCGGAACAGGTTCATCTTCCAGACCGGGGCGTTCTCGGCCGGCTTCAGGCCGTCCGTCCAGTTCCAGGCGGCGATCTTGTCGAGGACCTTCGGGTCCTTGGCGACGATCGAGATCGGCACGTCCCGGCTGGCGTTGTCGCCGCTGACCCGGGTGATGGGCTGGTGGTCGCCGAGGAAGACCAGGACGGTGTCGTCGGTGCCGTAGCGCTCCATCCACTGGGTGAGGGCGGTCACCGAGTACTCGATGGACTTGCCGTACTCCACCTTGGACCTGGCGCTGTTCGTGATGACGTCGGCGGCCTTCGTGCCCGCCTTCTGGATGCCGTCGAAGATCGAGCCGTCGCCGAGGTCGTCCCAGTCGACCATCTTCGGGAGCGGCGCCCAGGGCTGGTGGCTGGAGGTCAGGATGATCTCCGACATCAGCGGCTTGGTGCGGTCCTTGCGGCCGTGCTCCAGCCGCTGGAACGCCTCCAGGGCGTACTGGTCGGGCATGGTCGACCAGCTGAACTTCGGCCCCTGGTAACCCATTTTGAAGGCGTTGTAGACCTTGTCCAGACCGTAGTACTCCTGCTCGGGCCAGCCCTTCTGGATACCCGGCATGATGCCGACCGTGTCCCAGGCGCCGGTCTTCTGGAACGCCTTGGTCAGCGACAGGTGGTCGCTCGCCATCACCGTGCGGTAGCGCTGCTGGTTGTCGACCCACAGGCCGGACAGCGTGGAGGAGTGGCCGAGCCAACTGCTGCCGCCGAACGTCGCCGACGTCAGCCAGCCGCTCTTCGCGTGGAAGCCGGCCTTCGTCAGGGCCGCGGTGCTCGTGTCGAGGGTCCGGCCGACGCCCGGCGCCATGACCGGGTCCTCGATGGCGCTGCGGCCGTAGCTCTCGATGAACGTGAAGATGACGTCCTTGCCGCGCAGATCCGGCACGAGCTGTGCGGCCGGGGTCGCCCCGAACGCGTCGGTGCGGGCCTCCTTGCCGAACGCGGCCTCGTCCCTGAGGGTGTCCCGCACCCGCTTGGCCTCGACGGTGAGCGCGTTCGCGGCCCGGTCGGTCGCCAGCGGTCCCCCCGAGAACTGGAGACTGAGCACGGAGCAGGTGATCCAGACGGTGCCCGCGATCAGCGTGCCGCGGGTCGCCCGCCGGGTGTCGCGCACCAGGACGCCGCTGACCCGGACCGTCGCCAGCGCCATCACGGCCATGATCAGGACGATGAGCAGGACGAGGCCGATCGCGGCGGCGAGGGCGACCGCCCCGCCCAGCGAGTCCGCCACGTACGACTGCGCGTCGTCCAGCAGACCCCAGTCCAGGACGAGGTTGAAGTCGCGGCCCAGATACTCGAAGAACTGCATGTCGAGCACGTTCAGCACGCTCAGCGCACCGAGCCCCGCGCCGATCACCGCCGCCAGCGTCAGCCTCGGCCGACGCGGCAGCGCCAGCAGCACGGCCGCGCCGATGACCGCCTCACCCGGCAGCCGCATGAACTCGTCCGGCTTGAGCGCGACGAGACGGTTCGGCAGCACCAGCGCCCCGAGCACGAGCACCAGGGAGACGAGGGTCGTCGTCCACCACAGGACCCGGGCGGCCCGCGGATGCCGACTGCGCCAGTCCCGCCGGTAGGCGATGCGCTCCCGGAGACCGCGGCGCGGCGAGGTCTCGCTTTCCTCGGCCGCGGTCCTGCTTTCCTCGGCGGCGGTCTCGGCAACCGCGGTCTCCTCAGCCGCCGTCTCCTCGGCCGCGGTCTCGGCAGTCGCAGTCTCGGCAGTCGCGGTCTCGGCAACCGGAGTTTCGGCAGTCGCGGTCTCGGCAGCCGTTTCGGCGGCCTCGGCTGTCGGGTCGACGGCGTCGACCGCTTCCACGGCGTCGTCCTCGGGTGATTCGGGTTCTCTCGATGCAGGCGGCTGGGATGAGCGAGTGGAGACAGGCACCCGAGGGTCCTTCCGTACGAAGCCCGGCGGTTCGGCGGATCCGACGTTGGTCGGATCCGCCACAGTTTCGTACGGCCTGCCCTCCGCCCGCGTTCAGCCCCCTCGGCCAGCGCTCGGCAAACACCGTGCAAATGCAACGCCAAGCGTCGCGTCGGGCGGCCCGGCGGGCGGCGGACCGGGGGAGATCACGCCCCTCCGACCGCCGTGAGCAGCGCCAACGGGGCCGCCGCCGAACGGGACTCCCGCACACACGCGTGCGGGTACGGCACCGGCTCCGCATGCGTGTCGCGGCCGTAGCCCGCGAGGACCTCGGGCAGCCGGTGACCGGTCGCGGTCGCCGCGTCGACCAGCCCGTGGGCGACCGTACGGGCCTCGTCGTGCAGACCGTAGCGGGCGAGGCCGAGCGTGATCAGCGCGTTGTCGTGCGGCCAGACCGAGCCGCGGTGGTAGGAGAGCGGGTGGTACGCCGGCTGCCCCGCCGCCACCGTGCGCACGCCCCAGCCGGAGAAGAAGTCCGGTTCGAGGAGCCGGCGGCCGACGATCTCCCCGTACTCCTTGTCCAGCAGCCCCGACCACAGCAGGTGCCCGGCGTCCGAGGCCAACGCGTCGACCTGGCGGCCCTCGCCGTCCAGGGCGAGCGCCGGGAAGGAACGCTTCCGCATCCAGAAGTCCCGCTGGAAACGGTCCCGCAGGTCGGCGGCCGCCTGTTCCAGCAGCGCCGCGTACTTCTCGTCCTCCCACACCGTGCGCGCCAGCCACGCCGTGCGGCGCAGCGCGTCGTAGGCGTACCCCTGGGCGCCCGCCGCCATCACCGCCCCGGTCGCGCGGGTGCCGTCCGCGGAGCAGATGGCGCCGGGGGAGTCCTTCCAGTTCTGGTTGGCGAGGCCGCCCTGGTCGGCCCGGTAGACCAGGTAGCCGCGGGAGGTCAGTCCGCCGTGGTCGAGCATCCAGCCGATCGCCGCGCGGGCGTTCGGCTCCAGCCGGCGGGCCAGTACGGCGTCGCCGGTCTGCTCGACGTAGGCGCCGAGGACGACGAGGAACAGCGGGGTCGCGTCCACCGAGCCGTAGTAGCGGGCGAACGGCACCTGCCCGAAGTGGGCGAGCTCGCCGTGCCGCACCTCGTGCACGATCTTGCCGGGCTGCGACACCGCGCGCGGCCCGGTCTCCGTCGCCTGGGTCGCGGCGAGCGCGAGGAGGGTGGCGGCGGCCGGGCCGGGGCGGTAGGGGAGCGTGAAGAGCGAGGTGAGCAGGGCGTCGCGGCCCAGCAGGGTCAGGAACCAGGGGGCGCCCGCCGCCGGGACGCGCAACTCCTCGTCCTCCGGGCCGCGGGCGATCACTTGGAGTGACGACAGGTCGGCGAGACCGCGTGCGCAGGCGGACGCCAGTTCGGGCCAGCCGGTAGGGAAGGCGATGCCTTCCATGAACTCGGCTTCCTGCACAAGTAACTTTTCGGCCAATGCCGACGGGGAGCGCGGCACGCGCAACGCACGTTTCTCGCCATGCGGCCGGGCCATCACCCGCAGGGTCAGCTCGGCGGAGCCGTGCGGCTCCAGCTCCAGCTTCCACACGAGCCGACGGGCGCCGGTGCCGGTCTCCTCGACGGCGTCCGGCACGGGGTCGGCCGTCACCGTCGTACAGGACTGCCACTCGCCGCGCCGGTAGGTGAACTCCACACCGTCGTCCATGACCTGGCGGCGGCGGACGACCCCGGTCTTCGCGTACGTCCGGTGGTCGGAGCGCAGTTCGAACTGGTCGGTGAAGTCCGCGTCGGCGGTGACCGCGAGGCGGACCGTCGTGGGCGTCGGGCGGTTGCTGACGACCCGCAGCGACTCCACGAACGAGCTGTCGCCGACGGCCTGTTCCCGGAAGAGCGTGCAGGACGGCGGCTCGTTGCGGCCGCCGCGCGGGACGAGCACGCACCGCGTGGTGTCCCCTTCCGCGACCGGCGAGAGCGCCTCCGGCACGGCCCCGTCGACCGTCAGCTGCCAGCGGCTGAGGTGCCGGGCGTCCCGGACGAACACCCCCTCGGGGGATCCGGCGGCCGAGCCGGAGCCTCGAACGCCGCTGATGTCTCCGCGGTCGCCCACAGCGGCGAACGTCCCGCCGTGCACGAGCAGATGATGCCGGTCCGTCATCCCAGGTCCCCTCCCTTGGTACCCGTGCCTGACATTTCTTCTCGGTGGATCAGGTCGAGCGTGAGCGCGGCCGTCCAGCTGAAGCCGGTCGCACCGCAGGCCTCGCCGGTGTACGGGTCGACGTACTCCGCGAAGTCCGAGCTGTCCGCGACGTCGAGGACGGCCTGGCGCAGGCCGTCCGCGGCGGACTGTTCCCCGTGCAGTCGGAGCCCCCGTTCGACCAGCCAACTCGTGTTGAACCAGGCCGGCCCGCGCCAGTAGCGATGCGGGTCGAAGGCCTCGCCGAGCAGGTCGTAACTGGGCACGAGGCGCGTCGCGCCGCCGAGCCCGAAGTGCGCCCCGCGCAGCGCCGTCACCAGCCCCGCGACCACCTCCCGCGCCAGCCCGGGCAGCACCAGCGGCACCAGCCCGGACACCCCGCGCTCGGGGACCAGGCCGCCGCCGCGCACGTCCCGGCAGAAGAACATGCCCTCGGCCGGGTCCCACAGGCGTTCCACCAGCGCTGCCGTCAGGCGTTCCGCGCGGGCGTGGCGGGCCGTGGCCGTCGCGCCCAGTTCGTGCGCGATGCGGGCGAGGGCGTGCTCGGAGGCGATGAGCAGGGCGTTGAAGGAGGGGTCCTCGACGGCGAACTCGCCGCCGCCGTCGGCGTACCCGCCGTCCCGGTACTCCGTCGCCAGCCGCACGTAGCGGCCGTAGTCCAGATCCGTCGGACGGTCCTCGGCAGCCCCGTGGTCGAGGTCCGCACGACGGAAGGAGCGGGCCGGGGCGGGGGTGACCCGGCCCAGCGGGGCGTCCCAGCTCGGCGCGTTGTCCATGCCCTGCTCCCACGGATGGACGACGGACACCAGCCCGCCCCCGCCCAGGTCCCGCCGGCGCAGCAGATAGCGGTGCCAGGCGGCCAGCCGGGGATACACCCGGGCGAGGAAGCCACGCGCGCGTGACAGCCCCGGGTCGGCGCGGTGCACCAGCCAGGCCGCCAGCGCGTGCACCGGTGGCTGCACGATGCCGGAGGTCTGTACGGTGCGCGGGGCGCCCGCAGCGCGCCCCGCGGTCGAGGAGCGCCAGAAGTCGGGGCTCGGGAAGTACGCGTCGAGCGGTACGGAGGGGTTGAAGACGATGTGCGGGATGCGCCCGTCGCCCCACTGGGCGGCCAGCAGCGTCTCCAGCTCGGTCTGCGCCCGGCGCGGCGAGACGTGCCGCAGCCCGATGGCGATGAACGCGGAGTCCCAGGACCATTGGTGGGGGTACAGCCGGCGCGAGGGCACCGTCGACGTTCCCGTCCAGTTGCCCTCCAGCACGTCCACGGCTCGCAGGCGCAGCGCCTCGAGGTGCGGTGGACCCGGCGGAGCCGTCGGATCGTATACGACGACGTCCGCCGCCGGGCGGGCGATGAGCTGGGCGGTGCGATCCACTCGGGGCTCCCCGAAGACGACTGGGCCACCTGGTTCGGCGGTGGCTACCGTAGGGTTACGTCTATTTAACACGCAAAACTCAATATGTAATGCAAGCTTGAGAAACACAAGGGGGTGCGCATGACCGGGCGTCAGGCACAGGCGGGGAGGGCCGGCGGCAAGACGGCCGGCAGGGCGGGCGGCCAGGCGAGCGCCGGAGATCTCCTCGAACTGGTGCGGACCGGACGGGCGGTGACCCGCGGCGCCCTCCAGCAGGCCACCGGTCTCTCCCGCGCGACCGTCGGCCAGCGACTGGACCGGCTCTTCCGCGCGGGCTGGCTGCGCGAGGGCGCCGGCGGCCCGGTGGACTCGCCGCTGGGCGGCCGTCCCTCGATCACCCTGGAGTTCGACGACGCCCACGCGGTCGTCCTCGCGGCGGACCTCGACACCCGGCACGCGCGCGCGGCCGTGCTGTCGCTGACCGGGGAGATCCTGGCCGAGCACGGCGGCACGCTGGTCATCGAGGACGGCCCCGAAGTCGTCCTCGGCGAACTGGGCGGCTGGTTCGCCGAACTGCTGGAGAAGGCGGGCCACCGGGCGGACGAGGTCTGTGGCATAGGAGTCGCCGTCCCCGGCCCGGTCGACAGCGAGACGGGCCGGGTCGTCCAGCCGCCGATCATGCCCGGCTGGGACGGCTACGACATACGCGGCCGCCTGGCGAGGGCGTTCGCCGAGCGGACGGGCGTCACGCCTGCCGCGGTCCCTGCAGCCGTCCCCGTCCCTGTGCCCGTCCCCGTCCCCGTCCCCGTCCCCGTCTTCGTCGACAACGACGCGAACCTCATGGCCTACGGCGAACAGCGCTCCGGATACCCCGACTGCTCGGCGTTCGTGCTGGTCAAGGTGTCCACCGGAATCGGCGCCGGGGTCGTGGTCGACGGCTCGGTCTTCCGGGGCGTCGACGGCGGCGCCGGCGACATCGGGCACATCCGGGTGGGCGCGGAGGCGCTCTGCCGCTGCGGCTCCTACGGCTGTCTCGCGGCGGTCGCCAGCGGTGGCGCGGTGGCGCGCCGGCTCGCCGAGACGGGCCTGCCGACGGCCTCCGGCTCAGATGTGCGCGATCTGCTCGCCGCCGGACACCCCGGGGCGGCCGCACTGGCCCGTGAGGCAGGCCGCCAGGTCGGGGACGTCCTCGCCACGGTGGTGACGCTGCTCAACCCCGGAGTGCTGATGATCGCCGGAGATCTGGCGGGAACGGCCTTCCTCACGGGCGTGCGCGAGCTGCTCTATCAGCGTGCGCTGCCCCGCTCCACGGCCCATCTGGACGTCGTGACCTCGCGGCTGGGGGAGCGGGCGGGCCTGGTGGGAGCGGGTGCGATGGTCGTGGAGCACCTGTACGCGCCGGAGCGGGTGGAGGAGCGGTTGCTGGCGCTGGGGGTGTGAGCGACCTTGTAAGGGAGGTGTTTCTCTCCTGTGTCGCGTCCGCATGGTGGAATCCGTCGGCTTCGAGCGACGTGATTCGCACCACCCCTGAGGGGGGTAATGCTCAGATGAGCGGATCTTCGATCGAATGCACTTCTCCAAGGGGTGGCACTGGGTGCCACCCCTTGATCGTTCATCGATCGAAATCAGGCGTGGCGCTCTACGCTCATATGAGCGATGATGGGGCGGGGTGAGAGGTCGATGCGTTCAAGAAGTGAAAACATCGGCGGCTGTGCGCTTGCCAAGCCTTGACTTTCGATCCGCTGGCAGACGACGGGTTACAAGCACATGACGCACGAGTAGACGTACCCAGACGCCTTTGATCTGGGTATGTTCCTCGACGTCAGGGCAGCCACCGCGTCCTCGAGGAGTCGAGACCGTGTCGGAAAACAAAGATTCCCACGTAGCCAAGTTCGTTTACGACTTCACCGAGGGCAACAAGGACCTCAAGGATCTCCTCGGCGGCAAGGGCGCGAACCTCGCCGAGATGACCAACCTGGGCCTGCCCGTCCCGCCGGGCTTCACGATCACCACCGAGGCCTGCAAGGTCTACCTCGACAGCGGCGAGGCGCCGACGGCACTGCGTGACGAGGTGAGTGCGCACCTCGACGCCCTCGAACAGCGGACGGGCAAAAAGCTCGGCCAGGCCGACGACCCGCTGCTGGTGTCCGTCCGCTCGGGCGCGAAGTTCTCGATGCCGGGCATGATGGACACCGTCCTGAACATCGGCCTCTCCGACCGGTCGGTCCAGGGCCTGGCCAAGCAGGCAGGCGACGACCGCTTCGCGTGGGACTCCTACCGCCGCCTGATCCAGATGTTCGGCAAGACCGTCCTCGGCGTGGACGGCGAGCTCTTCGAGGACGCGCTGGAGGCGGCGAAGACGGCCAAGAAGGTCGCCGTCGACACCGAGCTGGAGGCGGCCGACCTCAAGAAGCTGGTCACACGCTTCAAGAAGATCGTCAAGGCCGAGGCCGGCCGGGACTTCCCGCAGGACCCGCGCGAGCAGATGGACCTCGCCATCAAGGCCGTCTTCGACTCCTGGAACACCGACCGCGCCAAGCTCTACCGCCGCCAGGAGCGCATCCCGGGCGACCTGGGCACCGCCGTCAACGTCTGCTCCATGGTCTTCGGCAACCTGGGCCCCGACTCGGGCACCGGCGTCGCCTTCACCCGCGACCCCGCCTCCGGCCACCAGGGCGTGTACGGCGACTACCTGCAGAACGCCCAGGGCGAGGACGTCGTCGCGGGCATCCGCAACACCGTCCCGCTCGCCGAGCTGGAGCAGATCGACAAGAAGTCGTACGACCAGCTGCTCGGCATCATGGAGACGCTGGAGAACCACTACAAGGACCTCTGCGACATCGAGTTCACCATCGAGCGCGGCCAGCTGTGGATGCTCCAGACCCGCGTGGGCAAGCGCACGGCGGGCGCGGCCTTCCGCATCGCCACCCAGCTCGTCGACCAGGGTCTGATCGACGAGACGGAGGCGCTCCAGCGGGTCACGGGAGCCCAGCTCGCGCAGCTGATGTTCCCGCGCTTCGACGAGGACGCCAAGGTCGAGAAGGTCGGCCGGGGCATCGCGGCCTCGCCGGGCGCGGCGGTCGGCAAGGCGGTGTTCGACTCCTACACCGCCGTGAAGTGGTCCCGCTCGGGCGAGAAGGTCATCCTGGTCCGCCGCGAGACGAACCCCGACGACCTCGACGGCATGATCGCGGCCGAGGGCATCCTCACCTCCCGGGGCGGCAAGACCTCCCACGCGGCCGTGGTGGCCCGCGGCATGGGCAAGACGTGCGTGTGCGGCGCGGAGGAGCTCGAGGTCGACACCAAGCGCCGCAGGATGACGGTGCCGGGCGGCCATGTGGTGGAGGAGGGCGACGTCATCTCCATCGACGGCTCGTCCGGCAAGGTCTACCTGGGCGAGGTCCCGGTCGTCCCGTCCCCCGTGGTCGAGTACTTCGAGGGCCGGATGCACGCGGGCGCCGACGACGCCGACGAGCTCGTCGAGGCCGTCCACCGCATCATGGCCTTCGCCGACCGCAAGCGCCGGCTGCGGGTGCGCGCGAACGCCGACAACGCCGAGGACGCGCTGCGCGCACGGCGCTTCGGCGCCCAGGGCATCGGCCTGTGCCGCACGGAGCACATGTTCCTCGGCGACCGGCGCGAGCTGGTGGAGCGCCTGATCCTGGCGGACACGGAAGAGGAGCGCGAGGAGTCGCTGAAGCAGCTCCTGCCGCTCCAGAAGAAGGACTTCATCGAACTCTTCGAGGCGATGGACGGCCTCCCGGTGACGGTCCGTCTGCTGGACCCGCCGCTGCACGAGTTCCTTCCCGACATCACCGAACTCTCGGTCCGGGTGGCGCTCGCGGAGTCCCGCCAGGAGTCCCACGAGAACGACCTCCGCCTGCTCCAGGCGGTGCACCGCCTGCACGAGCAGAACCCGATGCTGGGCCTGCGGGGCGTGCGGTTGGGCCTGGTGATCCCCGGCCTGTTCACGATGCAGGTCCGCGCCATCGCCGAAGCGGCGGCGGAGCGCCGGAACGCCAAGGGCGACCCGCGCGCCGAGGTCATGATCCCGCTGGTCGGCACCGTCCAGGAGCTGGAGATCGTCCGCGAGGAGGCCGACCAGGTCATCGCGGAGGTCGAGGCGGCGACGGGCGTCGAACTGAAGCTGGCGATCGGCACGATGATCGAGCTGCCGCGAGCCGCCCTGACGGCCGGCCAGATCGCGGAGGCCGCGGAGTTCTTCTCCTTCGGCACGAACGACCTGACCCAGACGGTGTGGGGCTTCAGCCGGGACGACGTGGAGGCCTCGTTCTTCACGGCCTACCTGGAGAAGGGCATCTTCGGCGTCTCCCCGTTCGAGACGATCGACCGGGACGGCGTGGGTTCCCTGGTGAAGCTGGCGGTGGAGGCCGGCCGCGCCACCCGCCCCGACCTCAAGCTCGGCGTCTGCGGCGAGCACGGCGGCGACCCGGAGTCGGTGCACTTCTTCCACGAGGTGGGCCTGGACTACGTCTCCTGCTCCCCGTTCCGGATCCCGGTGGCCCGTCTCGAGGCGGGCCGGGCGGCGACGCAGTCGACGGGAAGCGACCACCGCTGAGCGCGCTTCGATCCGGCTGAGCGCGCTTTGAACCGGCTGAACCGGCTGAACCGGCTGATCCGGCTGAACCGGCTTTGACCCCGGAGTCGCCGTCGGTCCCCGACCCTCACCGATCGGCGGCGGCTCCGGCGCACCAAGGAGGACGGCACCCTGTGCGGGGGTGCCGTCCTCTCGCTGTCAGTCGTGTCAGTCGTGTCAGCCGTGTCAGCCGTGTCAGCCGTGTCAGTCGGCTTGTTTCTGCTGGTCAATGGGACTCACTTAATAAATACCAAGGTAAATACAAGGTTTTCACAGCATTCTTTCCGGCATTGAATTCTGAGTTTTCTCTTCGGGCTGTCGCGGCACGTGTTAAGTTCTTTCTCATCGGGCGGAGGGATCGCCCAGGGTGACGACCCTGATCCCCCACTCACCCGTACGGAATTTCCGAATTCACCCTTCCCGTGCAGATGCTGGAAACTCAGAAGGAGTCGTCATGAGCTTCAGGGTGATTGCACCGCTTACCCCCCGCCGGAACGCCGACACGGACCCCAACGCGAATGCGAATCCGAACCCCGGCCAGGTTCCCCCGCCTGCGCAGCAGGGACGTCGCCGCCGTCCGCGCCCCGGTGAGCCCGCGCAGCAGCAGCCCGGCTTCTGAGCCTGCGGCTGAGCGGCAGACCCCAGCGGAAGATCCCAGGTGAAAAGGGAGGGCCGACGGTGTTCCGTCGGCCCTCCCGCCGGTGACGGGAGAAATGAATGCGCGCGCGCGAAAAGACCTCAGGGGCCGATTTCCCCCGGCATATTCCGCCGGGGCTGGAACTCTCCGAATACGGCCAGCCGATTGTCAGAGCGGCCGAGGACCTTCGCGCCGACCACGAGGTTCACGACGACCTCAGAGAAAAGCCCGCGCCCCCCACGGCCGCCTCTTATGCAGAGCCCCCCTCCGCCCACATCTCCACCCCCACCCCCACCCCCACCCCCACCCCTGTACTCGCCCCCCGTGTGGCCTTCCGCCGCTTCTGGCCCATGACCAAGGGACTGCGCCGCTGGCTCGTCGGTGTGTGGCTGTGCACGGTGCTGGGCGCGCTGGCAGAGACCGCCGCCATCCTGCTGTTCGGCGACTTGACCGACAACGCGCTGCAGCGGGGTTCCCTGGACGCCTTCTGGTCCCCCGCGGCGCAGTGGCTGGGCATCGCGGTGGTGGGCGCGGCCATCGGCTACGCGGGCGGGTCCCTTTCCGTGTGGGTGTCGGAGCGCTTCGTGATGCGGCTGCGCGAGCACGTCTTCGACCATGTGCAGAAACTCCCGCCGCATTTCTTCCAGCAGCACCGCCAGGGAGATCTGCTGTCCCGGCTGACGGGCGACGTGGAGACCATCGAGCAGATGGCCGTGTCAGGCCTGATCGGCACGGCATCGGCCGTCTTCAGCGCGGTGTTCTACGCGGCGGCCGCGTTCTGGCTCCGCTGGGACCTGGCGACGGCGACCTTCATCCTGGCCCCGCTGTTCTGGCTGGCGGCCCGAAGGTTCGCCGACGGCGTCAGGTCGGTGGCACGCGAGGGCAGGGTGGCCGACGGCGCGGTCACGTCCGTAGTGGAGGAGTCCCTGGGCAACCTGGTCCTCACCCAGGCGTACGGCCGTCAGGACGCCGAGCGCCGCCGGCTGAGCCAGGAGGCGACGGCCTGGTTCCGGGCCGCCGTCCGCTCGGCCCGCCTGAACCAGGCGTACGGGCAGTTGGTGCAGGTCATCGAGACGATCTGCGTGCTGGCGGTGATCGGCATAGGCGTCTGGGAGATCTCCAGAGGCCAGATGACCCTGGGCCAACTACTGGCGTTCGCAGCGTTGTTGAGCTACCTGTACCCGCCCATCCGCAGCCTGGCCCAGCTGGGACTGCTGATCACGGCTGCCACCGCGGGCGCGGAACGCCTGGTGGAGATCCTGGACACCAGGCCTGCGGTGGCGGACCAGGCGGGCTCGGGACACGGCGACCACGGCCGCCCCGACGGAGTCATAGAGGTGCGGGACGTCTCCTTCCGCTACCCGGGCGCGCAGACCCAGACCCTGGAGTCGCTGACGTTCACGGCTCGCCCTGGGGAACTGGTGATCATCACGGGCCCGAGCGGCGCGGGCAAGTCCACGGTCTCCAAACTGCTCCTCCGCTTCTACGACGCCGACGCCGGCAAGATCCTCCTGGACGGCACCCCGCTGCACGACTTCCCGCTGGCGCGGCTGCGCGAGTACGTGACACTGCTCCCGCAGGAGACCTTGGTCCTGCATGACACGGTCCGCGCGAACATCGCCTGCGGTCGCCCCGGCGCGAGCGACCACGCGATCGAGGAGGCGGCACGGTCGGCCGACGCGCACGAGTTCATCACGGCACTCCCCGACGGCTACGACACGAGGGTCGACCCCAACTCCGCGCGCCTGTCGGGCGGCCAACTGCAACGCCTGGCCATCGCACGAGCCGTCCTGCGCGACGCCCCGGTCCTGGTCCTGGACGAACCGACGACCGGCCTGGACGCGATAGCCACCCGCCGCATCGTGGAACCCCTGCGCCGACTGATGGCAGGCCGCACGACCATCATGATCACCCACGACCTCAACCTGGCCCCCGACGCCGACCGCATCCTCGTCATAGACCAGGGCCGAATCGCAGAAACGGGCACCCACGAGGAACTGCTGGCCTGGGGCGGGGTGTATGCCCATTTGCACGGTTCGCAGAACATGGTGGGCGCGGAGACGGGCACGACGTGGGACACAGGAATCACGGGGGACCCCTACACGTACCCGCAGGCCGAATGGACCGATGTCTGGTCCGACGGGGTGGGCACTCAGGTGGGCGGCTGAACGGTTCCCGTCCGGAACGGCGGTGGAATGGTGGCCGATTGACAGTGGCCACACCCGCTTACGAGTAGCCGCACGATAATGACGCGATCTTGATCGTGTAGGAGCCCTGCGACTTGAGCGCTGGAATTTTGGCGATGCTGGCCTGACAGGATCGGCTAGTGATCAAAACCCCGGTGACTACGCGCGAGCTCGCTGTCGGTGACTGCCACGCTGTACATGCCTTCGCCAGCCTGCCGGAGGCTTGCCGCTACCAGGCGTGGGGGCCGAACGCCGAGGAACGCGATCGCAGCGCAAAGCGCCCAACCCGCAGCAGGTCGAGCACGGGAACTCGACCTCGTTCGCGCGACGGCCTGCTGATACATCGCTCCCCATCCGCTGCTTTCACTCTCTGCCGCAAATCCGGCGCGTCTGGAGGAGCTGGCTGAATGCCGCCTGAACTGCTGTGCGGATCAGGGTGATTGCCTGTACTTGGTCGCCTTGTCTGGGATCAGGGCGGTGAGGGGCTGGTGTTGAAACGCTGATCGGCGCGATCGTGGAACTGCCTGCTCCTTGAGCCGTCGTGGGGCCCGATCCTGACCCACCGGCGGTGGGTTCCTGCGCACTGGGGAGGGCGGCACCCTGTGCGGGTGTGCCGTCCACCTCTGTTTTCGGTGACGTGGCTGGAAGTCGATCACCTGATGTGGTGGTGGTTCGTGACTGAAGGTTTCGCCTTGTGATCAATCCATTACCTTCTGTGATGCCGGGGGCTGTCGGGCTTTCGGCTTCAGGAGGGTGAAGCATGAAGAAAGTGTTGGCTGGCGTGGCGGCAGCAGCGGCGTTGCTGGCGGGAGCCGGGACGGCGCTGGGCGCCGGGGACTGGCACGACATGCCGGTGCTGAAGTCGGGAGGCGTTCGCTTCCTGGAGGGTGAGTATCGCTTCAATCCTGCAGGCCGGAACCACGGTGCCTTCGAGTGGAAAGGGCAATTGAAGGACGCTGACACGGAAGACGGCCACAACGTGTACATGCTGGTACGCATCGAAGGCCACGACTGGGTGCGATACGACGGCAAGCAGCGGAAGACCGTCTCCCTGCACCACTCGAACTGGGATGGTGCGCAGCGCTATACCGACGACGCAGAGATCAAGGCATGTCGCGACCGCGGCAGTCTGCATCCGGACAACTGCTCCGGAAGTAAGCGTTACTCGAGCGGTCGCTAGAAGCCTTCTGAGCTGCTGAGCCCAGATGTCCGCATCTGGGCTCCCTCTCGTCAATAGGGGAACCATCATCAACACGTCAGAAGTTCTGACCGCCACAGGTGTCGATCTGTTCTACGGTGAGACGCCCGCTGTCAGGCACGCCGACATCAGCCTGCGCCGTGGCGAAGTCGCAGCGGTTACAGGGCAGAGCGGCTCCGGAAAGTCCTCGTTGCTCTACTGCCTCGCCGGTGTCCTGCCTGTGGCACGAGGCGAAGTCCGTTTCGAGGGAAGCACCCTTGGCGAACTCAACGACGAGGAACTCAGTGCGCTGCGCCGTGAACGCTTCGGCTTCGTTTTCCAATATGGCGAACTGCTCCCGGAGTTGACCGTGGAGGAGAACGCTGCCCTCCCTCTACGTTTGGCCGGACAGCGTAAGGCGGAGGCGCTGACTGCTGCCGGGGAGGTTCTGGGGCGGCTAGGCCTCGCAGATTTGCGACGGCGACGTCCTTCGCAGGTTTCCGGAGGGCAGAGCCAACGTGTTGCTGTCGCCCGGGCGTTGGTGCATCGGCCGGCAGTGGTGTTCGCCGACGAGCCCACGGGATCGCTCGACAGTGCCAACGCCGCTGCTGTGCTGGAGGAGTTCCTGGCCCTTGCGCGTTCTCAGGGGACGGCCGTAGTTCTGGTCACGCATGACGCTCAAGTGGCCTCCCGGGCTGACAGCCAGTATGCGATGCGCGACGGAGTTCTCTCGGCCCTGGCGCGGGAGACGACATGAAAGAACTCTTGCTGGGCCTGCGCCTGTTGTTGGGTACCGGGCGGGGCAACCGTGTGCGCTTCCTCCTCATGGCCGGGGGTAGCGCTGTCGGTGTGTGCTGCCTTGCCATGGTGCTTGCGATTCCGGGCATTCTGGCCGCACAGGATGGACGCAAGGCGGCGCGTCAGGGAGATTGCTCTGGCGGTCCCCGGGTCTGTAGCGGCGACAACAAAGCCGCCCCTCTCGAGCTCGGCTTGACAGACCCGTACGGCTCTCGGCCAATGACCCGGATCTTTCACGCGCCAGGTACCACCTCCATGGATCCTCCGCCGGGCCTGAGCGAGTTGCCCGCTCCGGGCGAAGTGTTTGTATCGCCACAGCTGCACGACGAACTGAAGAAGGAGCCGGGGCTTGCTCAGCTCGTTCCGGGGCGGGAACGGGGACTCATCGGTGCCCAAGGACTGGCGCATCCCGACGAGCTCTACGCATACATCGGCGTCGCTCGGGATCAGTTGAAGGGCGCTTCTCCCGTGACGTTCTACGGGTGGCCCTACGCAAACGACGAAACGGTGGAGCCCTCGACGCTGGACATCGTGCGGTTCACGCTTGCAGGTGTCGTGCTGCTTCCGCTGGCCGTCTATCTGTCAGTGTGCGCGCGATTGTCAGCTGCGGCGCGGGCTCGTCGGCTTGCCGCTCTGCGCCTGGTCGGGCTGAGCAAGAGGGGTGTTCAGCGCGTCAACGCGGCTGAGACGGTCACTGCGGCATTGATCGGGGCGGTACTCGGCCTGGGTATCTACGCGTTGGCCAACCAACTCATCTCTCGCATCGGTCTTCCAGGCTTTCGGTGGTACCCATCTGACGGCTCCCTGTCTCTGTCCACAGCCCTCGCTTGCCTGATCGGTTGTCCGGCACTTGCCTGGTTTGCAGGAGCCGTCGGGGCCAGGAAGGCTGCGACGAACCCGCTGGCTGTCAGGCGCAGTGCGGTTGAGAAACCGCCCGCGAAGTGGGGCTTGCTCCCGCTCCTGCCTGGACTGGGCATCGTTGCCGGGTATTGCGTGGCCGGCGCGACGGGGCACGCACCTCGGGATACGTCACTTTCATCGATCCTGATGCCGCTGGCGGTAGTCCTGGTCGGCGTCGGGCTCGTACTGTCACTCCCGATTTTCTCTCGGAGCCTGTCTCGGACAGTGGCGCGCACCAGCCGCTCTCTACCCCTCGGTTTGGCTATGAGACGCAATGAGGTGGAACCAGGCGGGGCTCTGAGGGTTGCGACCGGACTGGTGTTGTTGGTCTACGCGGCTTCACTCGTGCAAGGAGTGCTCATCGAGTTGGACCAGGTCTCCAAGAACACCTCACCTGTCCAGTCGTACACACTGTCACTGGATGGCATTTCCCAAGAGCGACAGCGGGCGTTCGAGTCGGTGGCGGGTGTCCGTGGGCATGGAATGGTCGCGACGTCGTGGAGCGATCGGAAGGCCGAATTTCCGCCAGTAATCTACGCCGTGATTGCTACGTGTGGGCAGCTTCGTGGGATGGTGCCTGAAATGGGACGATGCACCGAAGGGCAGCCTTTCCGCGTAGTGAACCCTCAGGAGCCCTACGACGAGGACAGCAAACCCGGTGCAAGCTTTCCGTTCTATCTCAAGAACGAGAAGGGCGAGCAACGTGTGATGACTCTGCGAGTGCCGAAGCAACAGGTGATCTTCCATGATGAAACAGGGATCTCTGCGCTGAGCAGTGGCGATGTGGTTGTCCCGCCCTCTTTCCTGCCTGACGGCTTCCGGCCCCAGGAGGCCACCCTCGTCCTGGTCAGCAGTTCGGCACCTGAGACCGTCCGTGCGGTCCTCGACGACATCGGCGGAGTCGATCCGACTGCAAAGGTGGTCACCCCCGGCGTAGTGGTCACCGCGCTCCAGCAGATCACCGTCGTCAAGACGATCCTCGCCATGGGCATGGTTCTCGGCCTCATCATCGGAGTGGCGGCCTACCTTGTGGCTGCCACGGACCGGGCGATCGAGCGGAGACCGCAGGTGACCGCACTGTCTTTGCTCGGTATGCGGCCCCGTACGTTGAGGACTGTGCAGGTGGCACAGGTCGTGCTGCCGCTGGCGGTGGGGTTGGTATTGGCTGTCGTTGCCGGGAAGGCTGCTGAGTCCAGCTATCTCGTTACCGGTGGTGGTGCGATCTTCTGGGACGGGGCCGGTGTGCCGCTGCTGTTGGCCTGCGCGCTTGCGACTGTGCTGATCGCTGCGGTCGGATCCTTGCCGCTGGTTGGGCGGCGCATCGACCCCGAACTGATCAGGCGGGACTGACGCCTTGACGCTGCTTACAGAAGGGCGGTGCCCCGTGCGGGGTGCCGCCCTTTTGTACTTATGGAACGAGCTCAGGCCGCGATCACGGGGTGCCGGTGTTGGCGGGCGACGTGTTGCTGCTGCTCACAGCGAGTCCGGAACGGCGAATGAGCCCAGCGCGGGGTAGAAACAGGGGCCGGTTGCCGTGTTTCTGGGGCGTAGTGGATCGGCGGTACATGCGGGGAAGGTGAGCGTGGGCACGTCGAATTCGGCCCAGACCCGTTTGCCTCTGTTGGTCGGTTCCCAGCCGTGTCGGCAACAGAGGGCCGCCACAAGTTCCAGCCCTCGGCCGTGATCTTCTTCGGGCTTCGCATACTCCCGCTTCGGCGGAGCAGGGCTTGAGTCGTGGACGACGAGGAGCAGGCGGCCTTCGCGATTGTCGTAGCTGAGCTCCATAGTGATGAAGCTGCTCCCGGTGTGCACGACGGCGTTGGTGACCAGTTCGGAGGTGACGAGCCGGATGGCGTCCTTCGTCGATGCATCGATGTGCATTTCCCAGGCGCGCATCTGTGTCAGTACGCGCTCACGGGCGAAGGCGACGGCCGTGGGCCGGCCGAGCGTGATGAATCGGGCCCGGCTCATGAACACCTCCTCAAGGCGGACAGTTGTTCTTGAGGGGGCAGAACGTAGACGCGGACAGGCGTGGCGGTATGGGCGATCGTGGTGATGGCGGGCGTTACAGCCGGCCAAAGATACGGGGCTCTGCGGTGCCTGGCCTGTTGCAGGATGCGCGCCCACTCCCGTGCGGACGGGTGGCGCACAAGGCGGTCGACGTCTGGTGCTGGGGTTTGAGCGGAGTGCGGGTGTCTGCCGGACCGGGGCCCGGACAGGGCGGCTCTGATCCCTTCAAGGGCCCTTGATAAAAGGCGCATGTCGCCTCCTTCGCGTCGGCTCGGCCGCTGGGGTCTACCGAGCCGCAGCCTGACGTGGGACGGATAGGGAGAGACCGGGCGCATGAACGCAACATCCGCCGAGCCCCAACTTGCATATCCAAGTTGCGTTGACTTTAGCGAGCTGAACTTGGATATACAAGTTGTGCGACGTTTGCGTACGAGTGGTCACGGCGGGGAAGTCGCCGTCAGGGCACGTCGATCACGTATTGGAAGAGATGTCGGTCGCACGGCACCCGTGAGTCCAGGACCTCGACCACTCGTCCGTCCTTCACCTGAGCGCTGCGTAGGACACGTGCCAAGGGAACGCCGGGCGGGATGAGCAGCGCGGCGACCTCCGACGGGGTGGGCATGCGGATTTCCAGGTCTTCGACAAAGCGGACGATTCGCTGCCCCACCGGTCCGGCAGGATCCTCGATCAGCGCGCTCACGCCACCGGTGATGCGTCCATGTGCTTCAACCGGAGTTCCGCTGAACAGCGTCTCCGGGTAGTACCCGTCGGACAGTTGCATGGGCTCGCCGTCGACGAAGAACGCGCGCCGTCGGACGATCACCGAAGTGCCGTCAGCCAAGCCAAGTCGCTCGGCGATCTCAGCCGAAGCCGACAGCCTCTCCACCGACAGGATTCGTTGCTCCGCCCGCAGTCCTTGTGCCGCTGCCTCGGCGGTGAAGTTGCTGACGCCGGTGGAGCGTCGCTCGCGGAAGTTTGCCCCGGTCGTCTGTAGCCGTACCCGGGGCTGCTGGCGTACGAAGACGCCCCTGCCTTGTTCGCTGATCAGCAGGCCGTCCGCCTTGAGCAGCGACAACGCCTTGCGTACGGTCACCCGGGTCGTGCCGTAGTGATCCTTGAGTTCGTTCTCGGACTTCAACTTCTCGCCCGGGGCCAGCTTCCCTCTCGTGATCGCGGCTCGCAGGTCGTCAGCGATGCGGCGGTACGGAGGAAGCTCTTGGTCCGGCATATGTGTCACCTCGGGTTCGGCCAGTCCCGGCAAGGCTATGCGAACGCCCAGCCGCTCCACCGCTCGACCCGTACGGCGACCACGGGGCCCTGAGGAGGGGAATCCTTGTACTGGGCGTACTTGGCGCGCAGCAAGTCGATGGCCGCGTCACGTTCCTGTCCGTCTTCCTGTACTTTGCCTTGGCCGTCGGCGCGTGACCACCACAGCGTTGACCAGTCGTCGGAGTAGTGGTCGACCAGTAGCGTCACCGAGGGGTTCTCCCGGATATTGCGCAATCTCCGTAGGTTCCATGTGCTCTTGGGCTTGTGATCCACGGCGAAGTACAGGACGTCGTTCTGCGCAGCGAAGGTCACCGGTACCGCGTGCGGTACTCCAGCGGCATCGGCTGTCGCCAGTATTGCGACGGGGGACGTGAGGAAACGGTCCCGGGCGACGAGCGGCGAGAGCTTCATGTGCTCACGGTAGTGAGCGATGCCAGCCAGGTGGTCAGGTGTCGGTTTGTTTGTTCGGGGTGTTCCTGTTGGAGCCAGTGGCCGCAGTCGTCGAGGACGTGGGAGGCCGTGAGGCCGGGGAGGGTGTGGGGGTAGGCCTTGATCGCGGCGGACAGCCAGGTGGTGGAGGCGTCGAGGTTGCCGGTGAGGAAGAGGGACGGTTGGGTTATGGGGGCGTTGGTGAAGTCCGTGAGGTCTTTCCAGTCCCGGTCCATGTTTCGGTAGCGGTTCAGGGCTCCGGTCAGGCCCGTTCGCTCGAACTCGCCCGCGTAGACGTCCAGGTCTCGTTCGGTCAGCCAGGTGGGGAGCGCTTCGGCGGTGGGGAAGCGGTCGCGCAGGGTTCCGCCGGTGGTGACGAAGTGGGGGCTGGGGGCGGTGGGCGGCGGCATCGTGTCGGCGGACAGGGCGGCGTAGAAGCCCGCGAGCCAGCCCCGGACGTCGGGCTCGATCTCCGCCTCGGCCCGGCCGGGCTCCTGGAAGTAGGAGACGTAGAACTCCTCCTCCCCGCCCGTCCCGTTCATCTGGGCGAAGACCTCGCTCGGCATCGGGCCGCCCGGCGGGGTGTACGGGACGCTCAGCAGTCCCACCGCCCGGAAGGCCTCCGGGTGGAGGAGCGCGGAGTGGGCCGCGATCGTCGCGCCCCAGTCGTGGCCGACGATCGTCGCGGAGCGCTCGCCGAGGCCGTGCACGACCGCGACGTTGTCCGCCACCAGTTCCAGCATCCGGTACGCGTCCGTGGCCTCGGGCTTGGAGGAACGGCCGTAGCCGCGGACGTCGATGGCGGCCGCGCGGTATCCCGCGGCGGCCAGGGCCGGCAACTGGTGGCGCCAGGAGTACCAGCACTCCGGGAAGCCGTGCACGAGCAGGACCAGCGGTCCCTCGCCCTGCTCCACCACGTGGACACGGCCTGCGGGAGAGGGGAGCAGGTGGTGCTTCGCGGCGGCGGCGTGGTCGTCGCTCGACGTCCGGTGCGGCATCGGGTCCTCCAGAGCTCGGGGACTTCGAGCATGCTGGGCCCGGTGCGGCCCCCGTGAGTCTTGTTGCCGGTTCGGCAAACTGCCCGGCCATGTGTCGAACGGGGAGCAGGGTGGAAAGCCGTACATACCGACGGGAGGGGGCGCGCGTGGGTTACGAAGAGTTGGTGACGGAGACCGTCAAGGGCCGGATCACCGCCGAGTCCGACAGCTGGCTGAGGGCGGGGCTGTCCACCGAGCGCTGTGACCGGCCGGCAGCCGAAGCCGCGGTCGCCGAGGTGTACCGGGTCCACGGCATGCCCGCCCCGGACACAGTGGTGTGGATGGACTCGCCGCTCGGCGGCGCGCTCGCGTCCTGGGTGCTGCGCCACGGGTGGGAGGACCGGCTCGACGGGACGCTGCTCACCGGCGACGGACTCCCGCTGTCGGTACCGCAGGCGTTCGCCCGGCAGGCCGAGGAGCGGATCCGCGAGCAGTTGGGGCGGACGGGAGCGGGCGGCGGCGAGGGCAGCGGTGAGGGCAGTGGCGAGAGGCGACTGCTGGCCGGCACGTTCCATGACACCACCGAGGCACAGGGCCGACTCGTGGACGCTCTGGGGCACCCCATGTTCGACCAACTCGACTTCTACTGGCTGCAAGACGTGCACGGCGCCTACGAGTTGGAGCAGGCGGTGAGTGAGATCTTCACCTGGTCGACGAACAAGTCCCTGGGCCGCATCCACACTCGGGTGAACGGGGACCTGCTGGGGAGGGTCCGTGGTCCGGTTCCGGAGCGGATCGTGCGGCCTGAACCGGACGGGGATGTCATCACTCCGCCACCGCCGCCGAGCAGGGAGCAGATCTACTTCCACGAGGAGTTCGGCGGCCGGGTGGATTCCTGGTCCGCGCCGAGGGAGTTGATCCGTTGGCGTTGCATGCTGGCCGCCGCGGGCCTGCCCGAGTCACCGGGACTGGATGCGGCCCAGGCGGCCCTGTACCGGTGCGGCGGTTGGTGGCCCTTGGCGGACGCCGTCGTCCTCACCGAGCGTCCTGAGATGCTGCGGGGGTACGAGCAGACGCCGGCGGACGCCTCCGGGTCGGGGAGTGTGCTGATCGGCTACGCGGACGGCTATCAGCCGGCCGGTACGTAGAGGGGCGGCACGCGCGGAATCGTGCCGCCCTCGGAGTGCTCGCCCTCACGTGCCCGCCCTCTACGTGCCGCCCCTCGGCGTGCCGTCCGTCATTCGCAGCCGGTTCCGTCGCCGTCGCGGTCCAGGTGGCGGCCGTAGCCCGGGTCGCCCGCGTGCACGGGGGCGGCTCCGGCCGCGCGGGCGGCGGTGCAGTTCTCGTAGTAGACGCTGCCGCTGCCGGAGTCGGCGGCCGTGTCGTCGTCCTCGGTGACGCTGTCGTTCGCTGCGGCCTTCTCCGTCACCGTCACCTTCGTCGTCTTTGTCGCCGTCACCGTCGCTGTCGCCGTCACCGTGCCCGCGGGTTCGGGTACGGCCGTCGCCGTGGTCGTCACCGTCACCGTCGGTCGGGGGGTGGCCGACGTCGGCTTCGCATCCGTCTTCGTCTCGCCGTCGCTGCCGCCGATGCCCATGCCCAGGAACAGGGCCAGGGCGAGGGCGGGCAGGACGTATCTCTTGCGGGCCCAGCGGGGGGTGGGGTTCGTGGTCGTGGTGTACGGGTTGGTCATGGTGTCCCCCCAGGGTGTCGTGCGATGTGAGGGGACGACGGTATTGCCGTTTTGTGGGTGGTGTAAGCGGTGTGGCTGTTCCGTGACTTTTTGGTGTGCATCTCCCGGGTTGGTCGGTCATCGGTCCGTCACCAGCCCTCCGCGCCTTCTGCCAGGCGGCGGTGCCACCAGGGGAGGGGCGGTCGCAGCAGGGGGTGGGGCAGGGTGCGGAGGAGGTAGCCGCGGTCCAACGCCCTTACCGCGCCGATCAGTTCGGCTCGGGGGCGGGGTGGGAGCCGGCTCAGGGTCTCGTCCAGGATGTCGCGTGCGTAGCGGACGTCGTCCAGGCCGCAGCCCGGGCAGGAGGGGCACACCGAGGTGCGGGGGTAGAGGATGCCGAGGCCGGGGGTTCTCAGGAACCTGCGGTAGCGGCGGAGGGCGCGTTCTGTCGCGCCGGGGAAGAGGAAGTAGCCGCCGTCCTCTTGCTCCACGTGGTGGATCGCAAGGCTGGTGCGGGCGGAGAGGCCGGGGATGCGTTCCGGCTGGGGGATCTCGCGGGTGCGCGGGCGGGTGCCGAGGGTCTCGCGGGCGCGCAGGGCGCCGGGGCGGTTACGCGGCATCTGCCTTTCGGAAGGCGGAGGCAGCGGCGGTGATCGTCGTCATCCGCTCATCATGCCAGGGGGGCGGCACCCGGTGTCCCGGCGTTCCGGTGTCCCGGTGTCCCGGTGTCCCGGCGTTCCGGCGTTCCGGCGTTCCGGCGTTCTGGAGTCCCGTTGTCCTCAAGTGCCGTCCCCGTGAGGCCTGGTGGCTCGCGTCAGATCGAGACCGCCACCGCCGTGAACGTCGTCTCCGGCAGCTGCGGGCTGGTGAAGCGGGCGTTGACCAGGTAGAGGCGGTCGCCGTAGCGCGCGGCGGTGGTCGGGACGTCGAAGCGGGGGTCGGTGATCGTGCGGGTCAGGGTCGCGGTGGTCGCCGTGCGATCCAGGGACCAGACGCTGATCAGGTTCAGCCGGTTCTGGACGACGTACAGCGTGCGGCCGATGCGGTAGAGGCCGTCGCCGTTCACGACGTCGGCCGCGCCGACCAGCGTGATCTTCTTGGCGTACCCCGTCTCGACGTCGACGTTGTACAGCTCGCCCGGCGTGCTCTTGACGACGATCAGGCCGCGGCCGTCCGGTGTGCCGACGATCCCGTTGGCGTTGTTCACGTCGGGGAGCTGGACCCAGTCGCCGGTGAGGGGGAGGGTGCGGATGCCGGCGTCGCTGCGGCCGCGCGGGACGGCGTACAGCGCCGCGGCCCGGGAGTCGGTGAACCAGGCGCGGTCGCCGAGCAGCGTCACGTCGTTGATGAAGTGGCCTGTCGGATCTGCGAGTCGGTGGGTTGTCAGCAGACCGCCCGTGCGCGAGTCGATCACTCGCGCCACTCCCGTGTTGCCCGCCACGTACAGCAGGCCGTCGTGGTCGAGCTTGAGGCCGACCGCCGCCTGGCCGGTGCCGCCCGCGTACAGGACGCTGCCCTCGCCGGTGCGCAGGTCGGTGCGGTAGACGCCGCCGTTGGCGCGGGAGCCCTGGTAGGCGTACGGCTTGCCGCCGATGGCGATGCCCTCGGGGAGCCAGCCGTCGGGGAGGGGGTACTCCGTCGGCCAAGTGGCTTCAGGAGTACCGGACTTCGCTGTTGCCGGCGTCGTCGTCAGGGTCAGGGTCGCCAGGGCTGCGGCAGTGCCTCCGAGGACTGCCCGGCGGGACGGGGTAGGGGTGGCGTTCATGGTTACGGGCCTCCGGGAGTGGGGTTCGGGCGGCGAACGGCGTAACACTGATGACTGTGGCCACACTGGGTATGGCTTTACTTCCAGTTTGGACTTCGTAGGCCGGTAACGAGCCGCCGCCCGACCGTGTTCCTCCCTTTTACTGTCAGGTTCCTTTCAATCCCATGCTGCCCATCAGGCTCGGAAGGGGCCTCTCACCTCGTACGTGATCCCGCCCGACGAGCTGCCGCTCGTGCCGCGCTGGCTGGAGAAGTAGAGGCGGGTGCCGTCCGGGGAGAAGGCCGGGCCGGTGATCTCCGACGCCGACTGGCCGTCCACGCGCAGGAACGGTGCGACCACGTCGTCCGGGGTGATCACGCAGATCTCCAGGTTGCCGCCGTCCTCCGCCACGAACAGGTCGCCGGAGGCGGAGCCGGTGACGTTGTCGACCCCGGTGAGGGGGGCCGTGCCGGACGTCACCAGTGAGTCGTCGTAGGCGAGCTCGATCGTCTGGGCCGCCGCGTTGTACTGCCAGACCCGGTTGTCGCCCTTGGTCGTGAACCAGCAGGTGTCGTTCGCGTAGTAACAGCCCTCGCCGCCGTTGAAGTGCCTAGCGCCGGAGACCTGGTTGCGGGTGGCGGAGGCGCCGGTGGGGTCGGGGATCCGGGTCCAGGTGACCGGGCCGCTGGTGGCCGTGCCGGCGACCATGACCTCCAGGTCGCCGGCGGCCAGGCTGCCCCAGGTCGTCGGGCGGAAACGGTAGAAGCAGCCGTTCGTCTCGTCCTCCGTCAGGTAGATCACCTGGCGGACCGGGTCGGCGGCCGCCGCCTCGTGCTTGAAGCGGCCCATCGCGTCCCGGCGCACCGCCGCCGCGACCCCCCAGGGGTCTGTTTCGTAAACGTATCCACGGTCCACCTCCTCGCAGGACAGCCAGGTGTTCCACGGGGTCTTCCCGCCCGCGCAGTTCTGACGGGTCGAGGAGAGAACGCGGTACGCGCCCGTGATCGCCCCGGCCGCCGAGAACTTCACCGCGCTCGCGCCGCCGGACGGGTTGATCTCCGAGTTGGAGACGTAGATCCAGCCCGTGCCGTCCGGGTAGCAGGCACCGCCGTCGGGGGCGTTGTGCCAGGTGTACGACGTCCCGGACACCGTCTGGCCGGAACGGGCGATTACCCGGCTGGTGAAGCCGGAGGGAAGACGGATGCCGTTGGCGTCGGCGGAGCCGAGCGCTCCGTACGGGCCCGTGCCGGGCTGGGCGGGGGCCGCGTGTGCGGCACCGCGCCAGAGGGTTCCGCCGAGTACGGCGGAGGAGCCGCCGATCGCGGCCGCACGCAGGAAGGTACGACGTTCCACGCTCACTCCCGGGGGTGGTGTGGGTGAACCGGCCCGTACGCCGGTCCCGGCGCCGGGTGGTGCGGGTAGTGCGGGTAGTGCGGGTAGTGCGGGTAGTGCGGGTAGTGCGGGTAGTGCGGGTGGTACAGGCGGTGCGAGTAGTGCAGGCCATGCAGGCCATGCAGGCCATGCAGGCCATGCAGGTCGTGCTGGTCGTGTGTGCCGTGCAGGTCGTGTGTGCCGTGCAGGTTGTGCGCTGCCGAACGCTAGGAGCGCAGGGTAGCTGCGTCATGGCTGTGTCGTGTACATGCTGTGTCGGGGAGATGCGGGGTCGGTTGCGGGGCAGGCGGCCGGACGCCGTCATAGGCTGCCGGGAAGCGGTGGAGGGAGTACGGCCATGGCCGGCTGGAGTGTGCGCGACATCCTCGATCAGAGCGGCCGCAACGCCGTCGTCACCGGGGCCAACAGCGGGCTCGGGTACGTCACCGCGCGCGAGCTCGCCCGGAAGGGGGCACGGGTCCTGCTCGCCTGCCGGAGCGAGACGCGGGGGAGGGCGGCCGTCGAGCGGCTGCGCGGTGAAGTGCCCGGCGGAGACGTGCGGTTGGGGCTGCTCGACCTCGGGGAGCTGGCCTCCGTAAGGGAGTTCGCGGGCTCACTGCCGTACGAGCGGCTCGATCTGCTCGTCAACAACGCCGGCGTGATGGCGATGCCGTACGGGACCACGGCCGACGGGTTCGAGACGCAGTTCGGGGTGAACCACCTCGGGCACTTCGCCCTCACCGGGCTGTTGCTGCCCGCGCTGCTCGCCGCCGCGCAGGGGCGTCCCGCGTCCGGGCCGGCCGGCGCGCGGGTCGTGACCGTGTCCAGCATGGTCCACCTGCTCGGCAACATCGACCCCCGTGATCTCAACTCCGAGCGCCGATACCGTCGTTGGACCGCCTACGGCCGCTCCAAGACCGCCAACCTGCTCTTCACGCACGAGCTCGCGCGCAGGCTCGCGGCGGCCGGATCCGACCTCGTCGCGGCGGCCGCGCACCCCGGGTACGCGGCGACCAACCTGCAGACGGCCGGGCCGCGCGCGGAGGGACGCCGGGTCGCCGAGCGGCTGATGGCGCTCGGCAACCGGGTGATCGCGCAGCCCGCCGAGGCCGGCGCGCTGCCCGCGCTGTACGCGGCGACCGCGCCCGGCGTCCGCCCGGACTCGTTCACCGGGCCGTCCCTCGCGATGTGGCGCGGGGCGCCCGCACCCTCGCGGCGGGCCTCCTGGACCCTCGACGACCGCGCGGGAGAACGCTTGTGGCAGGCATCCGAGGAGCTGACCGGGGTGTTCTACGACGCCCTCAAGGGCTCCTAGTACCGGTACCCGAGGAGCGGCTCAGCTCACGGAATCGTTGCAACTCGTGGAGACTCGGACCTTGTTGGACCAGGTGTCGGTGGCGATGTCCCACACCGTCATCGTCGAGTCCTTCGCGTAGCCGTACGCCGTGCAGTCCAGCAGGCCCGTGCGGACGTCGAAGGAGCCGCCCGGGCGGCCGCTGAGCCGGCGGGCGACGGCGTCCTTCGTCCAGACCGGTATGCCGCGTGGGCCCGAGTCGCTGAAGAGGGCCATCCGTACCGTGCCGCCGTTGGTGAAGCTCTGGCCGTGCAGGTCGATGCCGTAGATGCCGATGGTGCTGCCGCGGCGGGTGGCCCAGGCGTACGGGGCGCTGCCGTATGCCCGGGCCTCGACGGACTGCCCCGGCGCGGACACGGACGTCGCCGATGCCGTGGCCGATGCCGTCGTCGACGCTCCGGTGAGCGTGGCGATCGCCGTTGCCGCGGCGACGGCGGCCACGGTGTGCGAGGTGCGCGAGGTGCGTGAGGTGCGCGAAAGGTTCATGGTCGTCCCCCGGTCTCCGTCGGCCGCGCTGCCGTGCGCGGCCGATGACCTGAGGGACACCGGACCGCGCACCCGGGTTGCGACCGCGGCGGGGGTTCCGGGAGGGTGCGGAAGCGCGGGGGTGGTACGGGCGACCGGGCGTGCGGGGCTGCCGAGGGAACCGAGAGCCTCGAGGGGCCTGTGGCCCACGATGACGGCTGCCCTGCGTCGGTTCCCCTGCAACTACCGCTGTGCGTACCCCGGGGTGTATTCCTCCGAGTACCCCTGCCCGTATCCCTGGTCGTGTCCCTGCCCGTAGCCAAGGTCCCGGCCGTGTCCCTGGCTGTCGTACGCCTGTCCGAAGTCCTGCCCGTATCCCGGCCCCGGGGCGAACTCCTCCGCGTACCTCTGGGCGAAGTCCTCCGGCATCGGTGTGGTGTCCAGGTAGAACCACTCGGCGGTGGGGCCGGGGCTCGGGGTGGAGGCGGTTGCCGGGGCGGATTGACGGTGGGGCAGCGGGCCGGTCTGCGGGAGCGGGTCGGTCGCCACTGGCGCGTCCTCCGCCGTCGGCAGCCGTTTCGCCGGGCCCGGCAGCAGGAGTTCCACCCGAAGCCCCTTGCCGCGCTGTTGGGCCGTGAACTCCTCGACCTGGCTGCGGCAGGCGTGGTCGAGGTGGGTCACACCGGTGAGGTCGAGCCGGATGCGGGGCTTGCCGGCCTCCGCCGCGGACTCCAGGGCCTCGATGACCTGGGGCAGCCGCAGGAACGTCGCGTTGCCGGCCATCACCACCTTCGCCGTGTCCTCCTCGATGTGCTGCTTGATGACCGTCTGCGACATGCGCACCGCCGCCAGCACGATGCCCGCCGCGAGGCCGATCAGGACGCCCTCCAGCAGGGCCGTCGCCACGATGACCAGCGTGGTGAGCGTCATGACCGCGAACTCGCCGCGGTCTTGCCGCCACATCTTCGGGAACTCCTCGGGCGCGAAGAGCTTCCAGCCGCTGTGGACGAGGACGCCCGCGAGGACGGAGATCGGGATCAGGGCCAGCACCTGGGGGAGCAGCAGGGCGAAGGCCAGCAGCCACAGGCCGTGCAGCGTGCGGGAGAGCCGGGTCTTGGCGCCCGCCTGGACGTTCGCCGAACTGCGGGCCACCACCGCGGTGATGGGGAGCGCGCCGAGCAGGCCCGCGAGGGTGTTGCCGGCGCCCTGGGCGATCAGCTCGGGGTTGTAGCGGGTGCGCGGGCCGTCGTGCATCCGGTCCACCGCGGCCGCCGTGAACAGGGACTCGGCGGAGGCGATCACCGTGAAGGTCAGGATTGCCGTGATGATCCCGGGGTTCGCCAGGCCCGCGAACTGCTCCGCGCCCGGCACGTTGACCGAGGCCAGCAGGTTGCCCACCTGGAGCGTCTTGATCTCGACGCCCGGCAGTGCGGCCACGCCGATGCCGATGCCCACCGCGACGAGAGCCGCGGGCACCTTCTTGACCGGTCCCGGCATCTTCTTCCACAGGAAGCTCAGGACGACCGTGACGATGCCCAGGCCGGCCGCGATCATCGCCTGCTTGTCGGCCAACGTGTCCGTGATCAGGCCGGGGATGCCGGCCATGTTCTCCAGCGGGGTGCCGGGCGCCTTCGCGTCCATCGCCGGGTAGGCCTGGCCGAACATCAGCGGCAGGCCGATGCCCGCGAGCATGCCCTGGACGACGGCCAGGGAGATCGCCTGGAAGAACCGGCCCAGCCTGACCAGGCCGAGGACGATCTGGAGGATGCCGGAGAAGAGCACGATCACGCCGAGCATGGCCACGCCGTACTCCAGCACGGTCTCCGCGACCAGCGCGGCGAGACCGGCGGCCGGGCCGCTCACCTGGAGCGTGCTGCCGCGCGCCGCACCGACCACCAGGCCGCCGATGACGCCCGAGATGATGCCCAGTTCGGCGGGGACGCCCGAGGCGACGGCCACGCCGATGCACAGCGGGAGCGCCACCAGGAAGACGACGAGGGACGCGGTGATCTCGGTGGCCAGGTCGACCTTCGGGGCCGAGGCCTTGGCGGCGGCCTTCGCGGCGGCCCTCTCCGTGGCCTCGGAGGTGGTCTTCAGAGCGGCTTCCATGGGGTCTTCCATGGGGTCTTGCACGGTGGCCTGCCCACCGGCACGCGGGAAGTGGGGTTCCCGCGCGGTCGGCCGAGGCCTCGGAGGCGCCGGCCGTGTCGGAGGCGCCGGACGTGTCTGCGGGCCCGCATCGAACGCGGACGTCGAAGGGAACCTGGACGTCGCGGAGGGCGTGGGCGTGGGTGTGGGCACCTGGCGGGGCGGTGGTCCGGCGGGCCGGGACGGCGGGCCGGACAGGCCGGCCTCCTCGCCGAACGTGCGGCCCCTTCCGTCACTGGCGTCGGAGCCCGGGCCCCGATTCCGGCCGTGCCGGGCGTGTGTGCCGCTCATGCCGCGTGCACCCGGAACAGGCCGTCCTCGTCCAGCTCGTGCACCTGGCCGGTGTCCACCTCGTAGTACCACCCGTGCAGGCGCAGCCGACCCGTGTCGAGACGCCGCCGGGTCGCCGGGTAACTCCGCAGCACGGCAAGCTGGTTGACGACGTTCAGCTGTGCGACGTCCGGCATCGACGGGTCCTCGACCTGGCCGTCCAGGACGGGCGCCAGCCGCGGGCGGGCCAGTTGCAGCCAGGCGTCCACGCCGGGGAGGGCGGACAGGTCGTCGCCGGACTTGAGCGCGCCCATCGCGCCGCAGTGGGAGTGGCCGCACACCACGATGTCCTGAACGCCGAGCACCTCCAGTGCGTACTCGATGGTGGCCGCCTCGCCCGAGGCTCCCTGCCGGCCGTGCGGCGGAACGATATTTCCTGCGTTTCGCAGCTCGAATATCTCGCCGGGCCGCGCGCCCGTTATCAGGGCTGGAATCACCCGCGAGTCCGAGCAGGTGATGAACAATGCCTCGGGATATTGGCCTTCGGCCAAACGCCGGTATTCGCCGCTTTCGAAGTCGACCCGGCGCTTGAACGAACGGGCGCGGTCCAGCAGTGCCTTCATGGATCCTCCCAGTTCAGAGCTGGTCGGCATGGGGGTCCGACCAGTTCCTCATCACCGTAGAGGAGGCAATGCCAGGCGAAGGTTAGAGGAACACTAAACCGCCGACAAGAATGGGACAGTTTTCGTCCGGAGTTGAGTGGCTGCTCACATTGTCCGGGAGGTGCAGGCGGTTTCCTGACCGTTCTTGTAGCGTGTCAGGTCCACTGAACACGCGAATTCGGTTCAAGGGAGAGACGGGAACGCATGGGTGTACGAGTCCTGCTCATCGAGGACGACCGGACGATCGCCGAACCGCTCGTCGAGGGCCTGGGGAACTTCGGGCTGACGGTCCATCACGTCGCCACCGGCAACGAAGGGTTGAGGGCGGCGGCGTACGGCGAGGTCGATGTCGTCCTGCTCGACCTGGGGTTGCCCGACATCGACGGCATCGACGTCTGCCGGGGCATCCGGCAGACCTCCGACGTCCCCATCATCATCCTCAGCGCGCGGGGCGAGGAGGCCGACCGCGTACTGGGCCTGGAGCTGGGTGCCGACGACTACCTGGCGAAACCGTTCAGCATGCGTGAGCTGGTGGCGCGGGTGCGTGCGGTGACCCGGCGGACCCAACGGCGCGCGGAGACCGGGCAGTCGGCGGGCGGCGATCCGTTCGGCGGCGAGTCCTTCGGGGGCGTCGCGGGCGTCGGGGGCGGCCTGGGCGTCTCGGGCGTCGCGCCGGCGCCCTTCGCCGAACCGGCGCCTCGGCTTCTCGCGGACCCCGCACAACCGGCTCCCGCACAACCGGCTCCCGCACAACCGGCTCCCGCGCAACCGGCTCCCGCGCAACCGGCTCCCGCGCAACCGGCTCCCGCGCAACCGGCTCCCGTGCGACCGGCTCCCGTGCGACCCGCGCCCGCCGCGGCCCCTGTCGCCCTCGCCCCCACCGGCGCCGTCGGCCCGCTGGTCGTCGACCGTCGGACCCGGCAGGTGTGGGTGGGGGAGGGGGCGGTCGCGCTGACGCCCAAGGAGTTCGAACTGCTCGCGCTGCTCACGGAGGACCCCGGGGCCGTGTACTCGCGGCAGCAGATCCTCGACCGCGTGTGGGACCCGCACTACCAGGGGCCGACGAAGACGCTGGACGTCCATGTGGCCACCCTGCGGCGGAAGTTGGGCAACCCGGCCTGGATCCAGACCCTGCGCGGAGTGGGTTTCCGGCTGGCCGTGCACACCTCCTCGCCGGGTGCGCAGCAGGCCTATGCGCCCTCCGCCCCGGCCCAGGCCGCCCCCGTCGAGCCCGCGCCCGCCCAGGCCGTGCCCGCTCAGCCGACGTACGTCCAGTCCACGGCCTACGAGTCCTCCGCCTACGAGTCCTCCGCCTACGAGTCCTCCGCCTACGAGTCCTCCGCCTACGAGTCCTCCGCCTACGAGCCGTCCGCCTACGAGTCCTCCGCCTACGAGCCGTCCGCCTACGAGTCGTCCGCGTACGAGCCGCCCTCGGCGTACGAACCCCGGCCCGCCTACCCCCACGAGTCCTACGAGAGCTTCGACAGCTTCCAGCCCCATCAGCGCTCGGCGGCCTACCGATGACCCGTCGGCTGCTGCTCAGTTACCTCACGCTCGCCGCCCTGGTGCTGCTGTGCCTGGAGATCCCGCTCGGGTACGTGTACTCGCGGGGCGAGCGGGACCGGGTGATCAACCTGGCGAAGGACGAGGCCGAGTCGGTGTCGGCGTACGCCTCCCTCTCCATCTCGGCGGGCCGGGAGGCACAGGACCTGCCCGCGCGGGCCGCGCACTGCGCCGAACGCATCGGCGGCAAGGTGCTGATCGTCGACGAGAACGGCAGGCTGCTGGCCGCCTCGCATCCGCTCACCGAGCGCGAGGAGGGCGACCTCGCCACCTGGCCGGGGATCGCCGCCGCGCTACGGGGGACCGCCACCGCGGACGTCCGCACCTCCACCATCGGCGGGGTGCAGTACCTCGCGGTGGCCACCCCGGTGGTGCACGGCACCGAGGAACAGGGCGCCGTCCGGATCACCCTGCCGACCCGGATGGTGTCCGAACGGGTCCACCACGTCTGGCTGTTGTTGGCGCTCGGCGGACTCGCGGCGCTCACCGCGGTCGCCGCGCTCGGCTTCGTCATCGCCCGCTGGACCGGCCGGCCGATCCGTGAACTGGAGCGCGCGACCCACGAGTTGGCCGTCGGCGGGGCCGCCACACCCGTCGCGATCACCAACGGGCCGCCGGAGGTGCGCAGTCTCGCCGCGACCTTCAACCGCACCGCCGCCCGGCTGGAACATCTGCTGGCCTCCCAGCGGGCGTTCGCCGGCGAGGCCTCGCACCAGCTGAAGACGCCCCTCGCGGCGCTGCGGCTGCGGCTGGAGAACCTCGAGAGCGACATCGCCCTGAACGCCCGCGGTTCGCTCACCGCGGCGCTGACCGAGACCGACCGGCTGGCCCGGATGGTCGAGGGGCTGCTCGCGATGGCCCGGCTCGACGAGAGCGCCGCCGAACGCGAGACCGTCGACCTGGGCCGGGTGTGCGCGGAGCGGCACCGGGCCTGGATGCCGCTGTTCGAGCAGCACGGGGTCTGGCTGGCGCTGGCGGGGGACTACGACGGCGAGGTGCTGGCGCTGCCCGGGGCGGTGGAGCAGATCCTCGACAACCTGCTCTCCAACGCCCTGCGCGTGGCGCCTCCGGGCTCCACGGTCTCCGTCGACCCGCGCTGCCACACGCCCCACGAGCGCCGATTCACCCATCGCGGCCCGGCCGGTTCGGCGTGGGTGGAACTGCATGTCATGGACGAGGGTCCCGGGATGACCGAGGAGCAGCGCCGGCGTGCCTTCGACCGCTTCTGGCGCGCCCCGGACGCCCCCAAGGGCGGCACCGGCCTGGGCCTGGCCCTGGTACAGCGACTCGCCCACGCGAGCGGCGGCGAGGTCGTCCTGCGCCAGGCCCCCCACGGCGGCCTCGACGCGGTGATCCGCCTCCCCGCGGTACCGGCCCGTCCCGGCGTCAACGGCATCCCCGCCCAACGTCCGAGAGGACGCCTCCAGACGATGACCCCGGGCCCCCGCTGACCGGCCGGGCCACATCTCGCAGGCGCCGATGCGCACGACACCCGTCGGCAGCGGGCGGGCGGTCGGGCGCGGCCCCCGACACCAGCGGCGGCCGACGTCCGACGTCCGACGTCCGGCGGCCGACGTCCGACGTCCGGCGGCCGACGTCCGCCGGGCCCTCGGGCCGTCGGTACCCGCCGGGGCTTCGGCACTCGACCGGCGGTTCACCGGTCGTCAGGCCGTGCGTACCTCGTACGTCGCGATGCGTACCGTCTCGTCGTCCAGGCACTCGCCCGTTCGCAGGTCGAAGCGCTGTTTGAGGAGGGGGGAGGCGACGAAGGGGCGGCCCTGGTGGGTGCCGGTCAGGCCGCGGGAGAGGACGGCCGCGCCGCCGAAGGGGTCGCGGTTGTCGATGGCGAACAGGGCGCCGGAGCGGTCGCGGAACAGGGCGACCTGGCGGCCGTCCGGCAGGAGCGCGGCCACGCCCCGGCCGGGGACGAGCCGGCTCAGGTCGCAGACCGTGAACCAGCTGTCCGCCAGCTGGAGTTGGACCTTCAGGTCGGTGGTCTCGGGTGCCAGGGTCATCGCTGGGCGCTCCCTTCCAGGGGACGGTGGCCGATGGTGAGCAGCGGCAGGTCGGGCTTGATCTGGTCGCGTTCGGGGACGAAGCCGACGACCGGGTCGGGGGTGTCCGGCGCGTTGACGAAGGACACGAACCGGGCGAGCTTCTCGGGGTCGTTGATGGTGGTCGCCCACTCGTCGGCGTAGTGCGCCACGTGGTCGGTCATCAGGGACTCCAGCTCCTCGCAGATGCCGAGGGAGTCCTCGACGACCACGTCCCGGACGTGGTCCAGGCCGCCGGGGATGCGCTCCAGCCAGGTCGACGTGCGCTCCAGCCGGTCCGCCGTGCGGATGTAGAACATCAGGAAGCGGTCGATGAGCTTGATCAGCTCGCCATCGTCGAGATCCTGAGCCAGCAGGTCCGCGTGGCGTGGGGTCGCGCCGCCGTTGCCGCCCACATAGAGGTTCCAGCCGTTGGACGTGGCGATGATGCCGAAGTCCTTCGACTGGGCCTCGGCGCACTCGCGGGCGCAGCCGGAGACCGCCGACTTGAGCTTGTGGGGGGAGCGCAGTCCCCGGTAGCGCAGCTCCAGGTCGATCGCCATGCGGACGGAGTCCTGGACGCCGTAGCGGCACCAGGTCTGGCCTACGCAGGACTTCACCGTGCGCAGGGACTTGCCGTAGGCGTGCCCGGACTCGAAGCCGGCGTCCACCAACCGCGTCCAGATGAGCGGGAGTTGTTCGACGCGTGCGCCGAACATGTCGATCCGCTGGCCGCCGGTGATCTTCGTGTAGAGGCCGAAGTCGCGGGCGATCTCGCCGATCACGATCAGCCCTTCCGGGGTGATCTCGCCGCCGGGGATGCGCGGGACGACCGAATACGAGCCGTTCTTCTGGAGGTTGGCGAGGAAGTGGTCGTTGCTGTCCTGGAGGGCCGCCTGCTCGCCGTCCAGGACGTAGCCGCTCGCGCCGATCGTCGGGGCGAGGGAGGCGATGATCGAGCCGACCGCCGGCTTGCAGATCTCGCAGCCGTCGCCGCCCCGGGCGCCGTCACGGCCGTAGCGGTCCAGGAGGTCCTGGTAGGTGTTGATGCGCAGGGCGAGGACGATCTCGTACAGCTCCTCGCGGGTCTGGCCGAAGCAGCCGCACAGGCCCTTGTCGACCTCGACGCCGCTCGCCTCCAGCTCGGCGGTGAGCAGCTGGCCGAGGACCTTGACGCAACTGCCGCACGTCGTACCGGCCTTGGTGCACTTCTTCACCTCGGGCACGGTCGTGCAGTTGTGCTCGGTGACCGCGCCGCGGATCGTGCCCTTGCGGACGTTGTTGCAGGAGCAGATGATCGCGTCGTCCGGCAGCGCGGTCGGGCCGAGCTGGACGGACTCGCCGGCGCCGGCGGGCAGCACCAGCGACTCGGGCGCGACCGGCGGGACCGAGCCCGTGAACGCGCGCAGAGTGCCGTAGGCCTCCGCGTCGCCGACCAGGATGCCGCCGAGCAGCGTGCCGTCGCGGCCGATGACCAGCTTCTTGTACAGGCCCGAGCGGGAGTCGGAGTAGACGACGTCGAGGCAGTCCTCGGCAGTGCCGTGCGCGTCGCCGAAGGAGGCCACGTCCACGCCGAGCAGCTTCAGCTTGGTGGAGAGGTCGGCGCCGGTGAAGGAGAGCTGCTCGGCCTCGTCGTCGGCGGCGATCGTCGCGGCGGCGGTGGTGGCCTGCTCGTAGCCGGGGGCGACCAGGCCGTACACCCGGCCGTCGGCGGCCAGCGCGCACTCGCCGATCGCGAACACGTGCGGGTCGGCGACCGTACGGCACTGCTCGTCGACCGAGATGCCGCCGCGCTCGCCGACCGTCAGTCCGCAGTCGCGGGCGAGCTGGTCGCGGGGGCGGACGCCGGCGCTGAACACCACCAGGTCGGTGGCGAGTTCGGAGCCGTCGGACAGCTTCATGCCGGTCACCGCGCCGTCCTCGCCGACGACGATCTCCTGCGTGCCGACGCCGGTGTGGACGCTCAGGCCCATGTCCTCGATGGTGCGCAGCAGAGCCGCGCCGCCGCCCGCGTCGACCTGGACGGGCATCAGCCGGGGCGCGAACTCCACGATGTGGGAGGTGAGTCCGAGACCCTTCAGCGCGCCCGCGGCCTCCAGGCCCAGCAGACCGCCGCCGACCACCGCGCCGGTCGTGGCGCGCGACTTCGCGTACTCCTCGATGGCGAGGAGGTCCTCGATCGTCCGGTAGACGAAGCAGCCCTCGGCGTCCTTGTTGGGGACAGGCGGTACGAAGGGGTAGGAGCCGGTGGCGAGGACGAGCGTGTCGTACTCGAAGACCTGGCCGGAGCGGGCGGTGACCTTCTTCGCCTCGCGGTCGATCGTCTCCGCCGGGTCGCCGAGGTACAGCTCGATGCCGTGCGAGGCGATGAACTCCATGTCGGTCATGGAGAGCTCCTCGGGCGTCTTGCCCGAGAAGTACGAGGTGAGGGCGACGCGGTCGTACGCGGGGCGCGGCTCCTCGCACAGGACGACCACGCGGTGCGTGGCGGTCAGGCCGCGCTCGGCCAGCGCTTCGAGGAAGCGCTGGCCGACCATGCCATGGCCGACGAGCACGATCGTGGGGGTGGCCCCCAGGGTGGCGGTCATCAGGAGCCTCCGTCGTTGGTGAGCAGGTGGAGCAGGGGGCCGTCGTCGGGGAGCGGCTCTGCTCCCTCCCAGGCGCGCGCGAGCGCGCCGACGGTGCCGAGTTCGCCGACGAGGACCCCGCCGACCAGACGGTCGTCGCGGACGACGACCTTGCGGTAGGTGCCGCGGGTGGCGTCGGTGAGCTGGACGACGTCGTCGCCGGGGCGCGGTTCGGTCTCGCCGAACGCGGCGAGGTCGAAGGCGCTGTTCCCGGAAAGGCCGAAGGCGTTGTTTCCGGCGTTGTCCGCGGCGAGCGTGAGCCGGGTGAGGGCGCGGGTGCCGCCGTACCGCGCGTTCGTGTCGCCGGCGAGCAGTTCGGCGAGCACGTCGGCCTGTTCCAGCGCCGGCGCGGCGAGGCCGTACACGGTCCCGTCGTGCTGCGCGCAGTCGCCGATCGCCCGGATGTGCGGGTCGGACGTGCGCAGTTCGTCGTCCACGAGAACGCCCTTGTGGACGGCGATCCCCGCGTCCTTGGCGAGACCCGCGCGCGGGGAGACCCCGCAGGCCAGCACCACGAGGTCGGCGCCGAGCGTGTAGCCGTCGGCCATCTCCACCGAGCGGACGACCCCGCCGACGCAGCGCACGTCGCGCACCCGGCACTCGGTGTGCACCTCGACGCCGAGATCCTTGAGGTGCCGCAGCACCAGCCTGGAGGCGTTCGGGTCGAGCTGGCGCTCCATGAGTCGCTCGGCCTGCTGGGCGAGGACGACCTGCGCGCCGCGCACCGCGAGGGCGCGGGCCGCGGAGACCCCGAGCAGCCCGCCGCCGATGACGACCGCCCGCACGCCCGGCCGCACCGCCTTCGACAGACCGAGGCAGTCGTCCATGGTCCGGAAGGCGTGGACGCCCTCCGGAAGAACGTGGTCAGGGGTGAAGAGGCCGCGCAGCGGCGGCAGCACCGGGTTGGAGCCGGTGGCCAGGACGAGCGTGTCGTATGCGATCTCCGAGCCGTCCGCGCAGGCCACGGTCCGCCGGTCGCGGTCGATGCCGGTGGCCCGGGCGCGCACCAGACCGGCGGGCGCGGGCAGCGCGATCACGTCGGGGGCGTACCGGCCGGCCAGCACCTCGGCGAGCAGCACCCGGTTGTACGGCCGGTGCTCCTCCTCGCCGACGAGCAGCGCGGGCAGGCCCAGCTCGCCGAGCCGGCGGGCGAGGCGTACGCCCGCGAGGCCGGCGCCGAGCACCACCACACGCGAATTCGAGGTCATGTCCAGGAGCGTGCGACGCCGACGTTACCCGGCAGCATCACGGTTGTTTCCCGCGAGGAACGCTGCCCTCAGCAGAGCCCGGGCACGGGTGTGAGGGTTCGCCCAGGAGGTCAGCGGGCGCCTGTGAGGTGGGCGAAGACGACCACGTTGCCCTGGTAACCGGTTGCCCGGGAGTATCCGCCGCCGCAGGTGATCACCCGTAGCTCGGGCCGGTCGGCGGCGCCGTAGACCTTCTCGTCGGGAAACGCGTCGGCGCGGTACACCTCGACGGCGTCCACCGTGAACACGGCCACGCTTGCGTCGCGCCGGTCCACCTCGATGGCGCTGCCCTTGCGCAGGGCGCCCAGGTCGTAGAAGACGGCAGGCCCGTCTGCGTTGTCGACATGGCCGGCGACGATCGCGGTGCCCGTCTCGCCGGGCGTGGTGCCGGCCTCGTACCAGCCGGCGAGGTTCCTCTTCTCGGCGGGCGGGACGTCGAGGCTGCCGGAAGCGGTCAGGGCCAGGCCCGTCAGCGGGGCGTCCACGTGGATCGCGGGGATGCGGACCCGGTCCGGCGGGGAGGGCGGCAGCGCGGGCGCCGCGGCCCCCTCGACCTCCCGGTCGGCATGCGCCTGCGCGGCGGACGGCTGCGGCGGGGCGTGCGTCTCGACGCCGCCGCGCAGCAGCCACGCACCGCAGCACAGGGCGACCACGGTGACGGCCGCTATCGCGGAGTTGCCGACCTTGCGCATGCCAAGACCTCCCGTGGGTGCTCCGTGGACGCTCCGTGAGCGGGAACCCCGTGCCCCCTCCGGGCCGCGAGGGGCGTCGGACCCGGAGGGGGAGGGGACATGCGGTACCGGCGGACGGACAGCGGAGGGTGTCCGTCAGATCCCGTCGCCTCTCGCCCGGCGATGCAGGAGCCAGGTACCGCCCGCGGCGGCGACGGCGAGAGCCGCCACACCGGCCGCGGTCTGTACGGGGTCGGGGCCCAGTGCGCCGCCGACCCCCGTCTTCACACTTCCTCGCGGATACACCGCCTGCCGGTCCGAGGCCAGCACGACCACCAGGTCTCCGGTGATCCGCCGCCCGCCCACGGCGCACTCCGCGACGATCTCGTACGTTCCCGGCTGCGCGCTCGGCGGCACCTGGAACTGCCCGATCGCCTCACCGTCGTGCGTGGTGGGCGCGAGCGTGAAGCGACCGGCGCCCACCGCCCCGGCATCGCCCGCCGCCGCCCCGCCGTCCCCGCACGCCGCCGTGTTCACCGAGACCTGCCCGCCCGGCACCGCGGTGGACGGGTACACGTCCAGGCGCCCGGCGCCGGCCGCGTGGGCGGGCGCGGCGAGTCCGGCCGCGGCGGTGACGGCGAGCGCCGTACCGGTCAGCAGCCGGGCTGCGGTACGGGCGGTACGTCGTCGCATCGGTGCTCCTCACGAGCTCTTCGGTCGCGTCCCTGTCCTTCAGAGGTAAGTCGCAGCGCGGCGAGCGCGCTTGCCGAGGATGCGTCAGGAATGGGATGAACGGGTGTCGGACGGGCCGCCAGGAAGGGTGTGTGCGCCCGCGTTTCAGCAGGTCATCGACGTGCGGGCGGCTTCGTCGCGCGCGGGACGGAAATGCGTCCGCCGGAGGGTGTGAACGGGTGACCGCGTCTCGTCCTTTGTCGTCGCCGAGGCGGCGCACGCTCACCGCCGCGTGAGCCAGTCCCCGCCCTCGATCAGCTTGCCCCGGGCCCGCAGGCCTGCGGCGACGGCGGGCGCGGCGACGTACACCCAGGCGCGCACGGGGCCTTCGGGAGCCGAGCCGCCCGCGTCGAGCACCTCGCGGACCGCCCCGCGGACCACCTCGCGCTCGACGCGCTCGTACAGGTTGCGCGGGTCGCCCGGCGCGTACTCCTCCAGCCGGTCGAGGTCGGCGAGCAGCCGCGCGTACGACTCGGGCCGGGCGGTGACCAGTTCGCCGGCCACCGTTCCGCCCGGCTCCTGCGGCGTCTCGACCGCGTACGGATAGCCCGGCCCGTCGTACAGCACCGCGCCCGCCAGCCGGGCCGGTTCCTCGCGCAGGGTCCTGCCGCGCAGGAAGAGGTCGTGGTTGACCTCGCCGGGGCGAAGGGTGCCGTAGACGAAGAAGGGGAGTTCGGGGGCGCTCACGGAAACGATTCTCCCCCTTCTCTCCCCCTTCACCGATGCCCGCCGATCCTCACCCGTCCCCCGCGTAGGCGCTATGGACATGACATGTCATGGCCTCTTAAATGCCAGGACGAACTCAGCGCCACACCCTCGCACCCACCTCGCACCCACCTCGCACCACACCTCGCACCACCCCCGAGTCACCCCCACACGCGCCCCCACGGCGCCTTCTCGAGGAGACCGAAGACACTGATGAGTCGGATACGGCAGCACGTCCGAGGTTCCCGTCTCGCCACCGCCGGCATCGCCGCCACCACGGCCACGCTCCTGGCCGCCGTCCTCTCCCCGGTCGCCGACGCGGCCGACCGGCCGACCCGGGCCGACGCTCTCGACAACGCGGCGGCGGCCCTCGCCGACCAGGCGGCCGCCCTGGGCCTCAGCTCGCTGCAGGGCACGTCCGTCCGGGACGTGGTCGTCGACAAGGACGGCGCCCAGCACGTCCGCTACGACCGCACCTACCGCCAACTCCCCGTCCTCGGCGGCGACTTCGTGGTCCACCTGGCCCCCGACGGCGCCTACCGCAGCGCGAACCGGGCGACGGGCGCGACGATCTCGCTGCCGAGCATCGCCCCCGCCCTCTCCGCCCCCAAGGCCGCCGACGTCGCCGTGAACGCCCTGCGCGCCGCCAACCCGGGCGAGCCGCTGAAGCAGGTGAAGGCCAAGCCGCAGCTGGTCGTCGACGCCCTGCACGGCGCCCCCGAGCTGGCCTGGCGGACGAACGTCGTCGCCCTGGACTCGCTCGGCAACCCGGTCGCCCGCGAGGTGCTGACCGACGCCCGCACCGGCGCCCAGATCGACGCCTGGGACAGCATCGAGACGGCCACCGGCGACGGCAAGTCCCTGTACGGCGGCACGGTCCCGCTGGAGACGACCCTCTCGGGCTCGACGTACCAGCTCAAGGACCCGACGCGCGGGAACACGTACACCGGCGACGCGGAGAACAAGACCGACCTGTGCATCTTCGGCATCTGCATCAGCCGCGCCCCGGCGACGCTGTTCACGGACGCCGACAACCACTGGGGCACCGGCGCGGCCGCGGACCGCTCCACGGCCGCCGTCGACGCGCAGTACGGCACCGACGTCACCTGGGACTACTACAAGAACGTGCACGGCCGCAACGGCATCGGCAACGACGGCAAAGGCTCCTACAACCGGGTCCACTACGGCAACAACTACGCCAACGCCTTCTGGGACGACAGCTGCTTCTGCATGACGTACGGCGACGGCAACGCGACCCAGCTCGGCCCGCTCGTGGCGCTGGACGTGGCGGGCCACGAGATGTCCCACGGCGTGACGTCGAAGACGGCCAACCTGACCTACTCGGGCGAGTCCGGCGGCCTCAACGAGGCCACGTCCGACATCTTCGGCTCGCTGGTCGAGTTCTACGCGGGCAACGCCTCCGACCCCGGCGACTACCTCATCGGCGAGAAGATCGTCCGCTCCGGCTTCGGCCGGGACGCCCTGCGCTACATGGACAAGCCGAGCAAGGACGCCAACTCCGCCGACTACTGGAGCAGTTCGGTCGCGGGCCTGGACGTCCACTATTCCTCGGGCGTCGCCAACCACTTCGCCTACCTCCTCGCCGAGGGCAGCGGCACGAAGACGATCAACGGAGTCACCTACAACTCCCCGACGTACAACGGCTCCACGCTCACCGGCATCGGCCGCGACAAGCTCGGCGCGATCTGGTACCGGGCCCTGACCGTCTACATGACGTCCTCGACGAACTACGCGGGCGCGCGGACGGCCACCCTCAACGCGGCCAGGGACCTCTACGGCAGCGGCGGCACGGAGTACAACGCGGTCGCGGCAGCCTGGAGCGCGGTCAACGTGAACTGACTGTCGCGTGGCTGGATCACCCGCTAAGCTCCCCCGGCGCGCGCAACCGGCGCGCGCCGGGGGGATCAGGGTGACCAGGGGGTACCGGGGGTAATGGGTGACATGGGGGACACGGGCGAGGACGTCGGCGTGGCCGAGAAGGGGCCCAGCGCATGGGCCCAGGCGACGGCGGCGCTGGTCGTGGTCGCGGCCATCGGGGGCGGGCTGCTGGTGCTGCAGAAGAACACGGCCGACGCCGTCGACGAACCGGCCACCTGCTCGGCCGACGCCGAGGCCGGCAAGGAAGCCGAGGAGGCCGCGGCGGCGAAACGCCTCTCGGGGTCGCAGTTGTGCACGGCGCTCAACCGCGCGGACCTGCCGACGCTCCTCGGCACGCCCCGGGAGCAGGCGCGCGGGACGGGCCAGGGCACCACCGGCTCGGCCACGTCGCTGATCGGCGTCGTCCCCGAGGCGACCGTCACGCTCGACACCTACACCGTGAAGCTCTCACGGTCCTACGACGACCTCCCGCTGGCCCGGTTGGAGGGCCTGCTGGACGGCGCGCAGAAGAAGACGATCCTCGGGCATCCCGCGGTGCTCTACACGAGCCAGACGATCGCCGTCCGCTTCGACCTCGGCGGCGGCAAGTCCGAATCCGCCCCCGGTTCCGTCGCCCGCAGCCTGCTCGTCGCCCCGGACGCCAAGGACGCCGGCGGCTCCTACGAGATAGCCGTCTGGCGCCAGGACGGCGTGATGCCCGACGACGCGGCCCTGATCCGCGTCGCGCAGCAGGTGCTGCCGACGGTCCCCGGCTGGACGGCCGGATGATCCGTTCCTCCACCACTGCGCACTGGGCGCGACCGCGCGCGCGGTCTGCCTGACAGGGAGTCCGGACGGCGGGAGGGCCGGTGCCCGACGGCACCGGCCCTGCGGTCACTGCGGGGCGACGGTCAGGCGACCGGCTCCGGTTCCTCGATCGGCGCCGTCTCCTCCGTCTCCGGCGTGCGGTCGCGCATCACCAGGGTGGCCAGGATCGCCGCGGCCAGGACGCCGATCGCGCTGACCGTGAAGGTCGTCGTCATCGAGGCGGTGAAGGCCTCCCCGGCCGCCCGGACCAGACCGGCGTCCTCGCCGGCCACCGCCAGCGCCCCGCCGATCGACTGCCGGGCCGCCTCGGGGGCGTCGGCGGGCATCTCGGCGGCGAAGCCGCTGGTCAGCAGGGAGCCGAGGATCGCGATGCCGAGGGCGGTGCCGGCCTGCTGGATCGTGTCGTTCAGGGCCGAGCCGACGCCCGCCCGGTCCGCGGGGATGGTGCTCATCAGCGCGCCGACGGCGGCCGGCATCGCCAGACCCGCGCCGAGGCCGAGCAGCCCGAGGGCTATCGCCGGGACGGTGAAGCCCGAGTCGGCGTCGACCGTCGTCAGCAGGGCGAAGCAGGCGACCATCACGAGCATGCCGGCCAGGATCACGAACCGGTTGCCGATCTTCTCGGCCAGCTTCACGCCCACGCCGTTGCCGATCAGCGCCGCCACGGCGAGCGGCAGGAAGGCGAGGCCCGCCTTGACGGGGGAGTAGCCGAGGACGAACTGCAGGTACTGGGTGAGGACCAGCAGCAGACCGCCGTTGCCGATCTGGACCAAGGCCAGCGAGAGCGAACCGCCGCTGAAGTTGCGGTGCTTGAACAGGACCAGCGGGACCATCGGCGATGCGGTGACGTTCTCCCAGATCACGAACCCGGCCAGGCCGACGACGGCGACCGCGAGGCTGACGGCGGAGCGGCCGTCGAACGCGCCGTGCTGCGGGATCTCGATGATCCACCAGACCAGGGCGGTCATGCCGACCGCGGACAGCACGGCGCCCAGCGGGTCCGCCTTCTGCCAGGGCGCCTTGGACTCCGGCATCAGGAGCACACCGGCGACGACGGCGAGGGCGACGACCGGGACGTTGATGAAGAAGATCGAGTGCCAGGAGAAGTGGTCGATCAGGATGCCGCCCAGGACCGGGCTGCCGACCAGCCCCAGCATCGACACCGAACCCCAGGCCGCCATCGCCTTGCCGCGCTCGTCCTCGTCGAAGACGGTGATGAGGATCGAGAGGGTGGAGGGCATGATCAGCGCCCCGCCGACGCCCATCGCGGTGCGCACGGCGATCACCTCGCCGGGGCTGGTGCAGATCGTCGCGGCGAGTGAGGCCGCCCCGAAGAGCACCAGGCCGATCAGCATCACCTTCCGGCGGCCGAAGCGGTCGCCGAGGCTGCCCGAGGTGAGCAGGAGACCCGCGAAGACCAGGATGTAGGAGTCGAGGATCCACTGCGTGTCCTGGGCGGTGGCGCCGAGGTCCTCGGTCATCGAGGGCACCGCGACGGTGAGCGCCATGCTGTCGATCGTCAGGACCACCGTGCTCAGGCACAGCACGACGAGGATCCACCAGCGGCGGGGATCGCGCCCGCTCCCACTGTTCTCGGCACGCGCTTCCATGGCTTCTCCCCTGTTGTGTGCGAACGCTGTTCCTTCGATGCGCACACTGTACGCACGGCGGAACAGTGTGCGCAAGTATCGAACTCTGTACGCTGGAGGCGCACGTTGTACGCACGTCGTACGCATCGAGGAGTGGGAGAGCCTGTGGCCGCCAAGGCGAAGGACCCGGCGAAGAACCCGAACCCCGTCCCGTCCGTCTGGGCCCGGCAACGGCGCGAGCCGGACCAGCCCGCGCTGAGCAGGGACGCGATCGTCCGTGAGGCGATCACGATGCTGGACGCCGACGGCATCGAGGCGCTGAGCATGCGCAAGCTGGGCGCGCGCCTGAACGCCGGCGCGACCTCCCTCTACCGGCACGTCGCCACCAAGGACGAGCTGATGGAGCTGGCGGTGGACGAGGTCGCGGGCGAGATCCACGTCCCGCCCGCCGACACGCCCGACTGGCGGGCCGCCGTCACCGAGGCCGCGGGCTCGTTCCGTACGACGGCGCTACGGCACCCCTGGCTGTCCTCGGTCCTCGGCCAGGCCGGCCTCGCCTACCTCGGCCCCAACCTCATGGCCTTCTCCGAGCGGCTGGCCGCGCTGTTCACCGCGGCGGGCTTCCCCGAGCCGAGCGGCGCGATCGACACGGTCCTGTCGTATGTGATCGGCATGAGCACCACGGAGGCCGCCTGGCTCACCACGGTCGCCCGCTCCGGCGAGACCGAGGCCGACTTCATCGCCCGTCTCCTGCCCGCCGCCCAGCAGGCCGCCGCCTCCTACGACCACCTCTCCGAGGGGTACGCGGCCGGCGCCGCCGTGGCCGGCGACCCGGTCGCCCTGCGCGACGCCAAGTTCGCCTACGGCCTGGACGTCGTCCTGGACGGCCTGGCGCTACGACTGCCCCGCTGAGCCGTACGGGATCGCCTCACGGTTTCGCCGTACGGGTTCGCCTCACGGGTCCGCCCGCTCCGCCCGCTCCACCCGCACCGCGCACACCTTGAACTCCGGCATCCGCGAGGTCGGGTCCAGGGCCGGGTTGGTCAGCGTGTTGGCGCGGCCCTCGCCCGGCCAGTGGAACGGCATGAAGACGGTGTCCGGACGGATGCCGACGGTGATCCGGGCCGGGGCGACGGCCCGCCCGCGCCGGGAGGTCACGGCCAACGGGTCGCCCTCGGCCGCCCCGAGCCGCGCCGCCAGCCGGGGGTGCAGCTCCACGAACGGACCGGGAGCGGCGGCGTTCAGCTCGTCCACGCGCCGGGTCTGAGCGCCGGACTGGTACTGCGCCACGACCCGCCCGGTGGTGAGCAGCACGGGGTAGTCGTCGTCCGGCTCCTCGGCGATCGGCCGGTGCGAGACCGGCACGAACCGCGCCCGCCCGTCGGCGGTGGCGAACCGGTCGAGAAAGAGCCGGGGCGTGCCGGTGGGCCGTCGGTCGTCCTGGGCGGGGCAGGGCCAGAACACTCCCTCCCCCTCCGCCAGCCGCTCGTAGCTGATCCCGGAGTAGTCCGCGACGCCGCCCGCGCTGGCGCGCCGCAGCTCCTCGAAGACCTCCTCGGGCTCGACCGGGAACCCCTTGTCGACGCCGAGCCGCGCCGCCAGCTCGTGCAGCACCTCCAGGTCGCTGCGCACGCCCTCCGGGGCGGTGATCGCGCGCTGCCGCAACAGCACCCGACCCTCCAGGCTGGTCGTCGTCCCCGTCTCCTCCGCCCACTGGGCGACCGGCAGGACGACGTCCGCGAGGGCCGCCGTCTCCGACAGGACGACATCGCACACGGCAAGGAAATCGAGGGACTTGATGCGCTCCTCGATGTGCGCGGCGCGCGGCGCGGACACCACCGGGTTCGACCCCATCAGCAGCAGCGACCGCACATCGGACCCCAGCGCGTCCAGCAGTTCGTAGGCGCTGCGGCCCGGCCCGGGCAGCGAGTCGGGGTCGACGCCCCACACCTCGGCGACGTGCGCTCGCGCCGCCGGGTCGTCCAGCTTGCGGTAGCCGGGCAGCTGGTCGGCCTTCTGGCCGTGCTCGCGCCCGCCCTGTCCGTTGCCCTGCCCGGTCAGACAGCCGTAGCCGCTGAGCGGCCGCCCGGCCCGGCCCGTCGCCAGGCACAGGTTGATCCACGCGCCGACCGTGTCGGTCCCCTTGGACTGCTGCTCGGGCCCGCGCGCGGTGAGCACCATCGCCGCCTCGGGCTCGCAGAACAGCCGCACGGTTTCCCGGAGTTGAGGAACGGACACCCCCGTGATCCGTTCCACGTACTCCGGCCAGTGGGCCATGGCGGCCGCCCGCGTCTCCTCCCAGCCGGCCGTCCGCTCGCCCACGTACTCCTCGTCGACGCGCCCCTCGGCGACGATCAGGTGCAACAGGCCGAGCGCCAGCGCGAGATCCGTCCCCGGGCGGGGCGCGAGGTGCAGGTCGGCCTGCTCGGCGGTCTTCGTCCGCCGCGGGTCGACGACGATCAACGTGCCGCCGTTCTCCCGCAGTTCGTTGAAGTACCGCAGCGCGGGCGGCATCGTCTCCGCGAGGTTGGACCCGACCAGGATCACGCACCCGGTCCGCGGGATGTCCTCCAGGGGGAAGGGCAGCCCCCGGTCGAGCCCGAACGCCTTGATGCCGGCCGCCGCGGCGGACGACATGCAGAACCGGCCGTTGTAGTCGATCTGCGAGGTGCCGAGCACGACCCGCGCGAACTTGCCGAGCGCGTACGCCTTCTCGTTCGTCAGCCCGCCCCCGCCGAACACGCCCAGCGCGTCCGGCCCGTGCTCCGTGCGGATGCGGCCCAGCTCCCCGGCGATCCGGTCCAGCGCCTCGTCCCAGCCGGCCGGCACGAGCTCGCCGCCGGCCGAGCGCACCAGCGGGGAGGTCAGCCGGACGCCCGGCGCCAGCACCGCGGGAGCCGTACGCCCCTTTCCGCACAGGGCGCCCCGGTTCACCGGGAAGTCCGTGCGCTCGACCACCTCGACGCCCCCCGTGGGCAGTGGCGACAGGGCCATCCCGCACTGCAACGCGCAGTACGGGCAGTGGGTGGGCGTCGAGGCGGTCCGCATGCGCCCAGCGTGCGTCGGCCGTGTTACGTGCCGTGCCGTCTCCTGTTACGGCGCTGTGGTCGTGCCCTCCCCGACGCCGGGTCAGCCCCGTGAGGCGGCCGCCGCGTCATCCGGATCCGCCGCCAGCGCCCGCGCCACGCCCTGCTCCTTCGGCCCCAGGAACCGCGGATCCGGCTCGAACACCGCGTCCAGAGCCGCCTTGCCGGCCGCGAGGATCTCCCGGGCCCCGCCGTAGTACCAGGTCACGTCATGCTTCGCGGCCACCCCGATCCCGTAGGAGTCCACCCCCGCCGCCTCGCACAGGGCGACGGCCCGCCGGATGTGGAACCCCTGGCTGATCAGGACGGCCCTGTCGACGCCGAAGATCTTCTTGGCGCGGACGCAGGAGTCCCAGGTGTCGAAACCGGCGTAGTCGCTGACGATCCGCGCGTCCGGCACCCCGTGCCCGGTGAGATAGGTGCGCATGGCGTCGGGCTCGTCGTACTCCTTGCGGCTGTTGTCACCCGTGACGAGCACGACCTTGATCCGGCCCTCCCGGTACAGCCGCACCGCCGCGTCCAGCCGGTGCGCGAGGTACGGCGACGGCTCGCCGTCCCACAGCCCGGCCCCGAACACGACGGCGACCTCGGTGCGCGGCGCGTCGGCGGTCGTGCCGAGCCGGTCGGCCGTCGACACGAACAGCCAGGTGGCCGGCAGCAGCGCGAGCACACACCCGGCCATCACGGCCTGCACCAGCCGACGCCGCCCGGCACGGGTGCGCGGCAGCCGCGGTCGACGGATGTCCATTCGGTGTCCCCCCATTGCCGGTCATGACCGTCTGCATCACCGTTCACGACCGTCTTCGTTGCCCTTACGGCCTGGGAAGACGCGATGGACGATGATCCGGTTCACCCCCCCTCGCCGGGTGTCCCGCACCTCACACCGCCCCCGCCCCGGCGGTGAACCCCCGGAAAACACTCGTGACGGTCAGGCAACGGGGGTGCAACCTCGCGGCGTCAGGATCGGTCCATGAGCCAGCCAAGCCTCGTCCACCTCGCCGGCCGCCGGCGTCCCGGCCCGCCCGCGCTGGTCGTCGTCGCCCACGGCAGCCGCGACCCGCGCGCCCTGAGCACCGTCCGCACGCTCCTGGACCGGGTCCGCGAGCAGCGCCCCGACGTTCCGGTCCACCTCGGCCACATCGAGCTCAACGAGCCCCTGCTGACCGACACGCTGGCCGACCTGGACGCCCGCGGCACGACGGACGCCGTCCTGGTCCCGCTCCTCCTCGCCCGCGGCTACCACGTCAAGCGCGACATCCCCGAGATGGCGGCGACGGCCCGGGTACGCACGCGCGTGGCCGCACCGCTGGGCCCGCACCCTCTCCTGACGGACACCCTGTACACCCGCCTGATCGAGGCCGGCTGGAACCCGGACCTCACGGACGAGGAACGCCGCACGAGCGCGGTGGTCCTGGCGGCAGCGGGCTCCCGAGACCCCGACTCGGCCGTGGACACCCGCCGCACGGCCGACCTCCTGGCCCGCCGCCTGGGTGTGCCGGTGGTCCCGGCCTACGCCACCACGGCGACCCCGACGATCCCGACGGCACTGCGCGCCCTGGCGGCGAGGGGCCGCGACCGCATCGCGATCGCCTCCTACTTCACCGCCCCCGGCCGCTTCGCGACAGAGTCCGCGGCGGCGGCCCCCTGGATCGCCTCGGCCCCCCTGGGCACCCACCCCGCGATGGCCGACCTCCTCCTCCACCGCTACGACCAGGCAGCCGCCACAGGGGCCGGGATCAACGCCGCCTGAGGGGCGCGGCACCCCACCTGGCGCCCAATTGTCACTATGGCCGCTTACTGTCGAGTCATGCCCTACGACGAGCCGTCAACAGAACGCTGGGCGGCGGAGCCGGACAAACGCCCCGGCCGCACCGCCTTCCAACGCGACCGCGCCCGCATCCTCCACTCCTCGGCGCTGAGAAGGCTCGCGGGCAAGACCCAGGTAGTCACCCCGGGCGAACGCAGCGAGGTGTGGGACGCCACCCCCCGCACCCGACTCACCCACTCCCTGGAGTGCGCCCAGGTCGGCCGCGAACTGGGCGCCGCCCTCGGCTGCGACCCGGACCTGGTCGAGGCGGCCTGTCTCTCGCACGACCTCGGCCACCCCCCGTTCGGCCACAACGGCGAGCAGGCCCTCAACGACTTCGCGCAGGACTGCGGCGGCTTCGAGGGCAACGCCCAGTCGCTGCGGCTGCTCACCCGCATCGAGCCCAAGCGCTTCACCCCCGAGGGCTCGGTGGGCCTCAACCTCACCCGGGCCACCCTCGACGCCGCCACCAAGTACCCGTGGCCCCGGGGCGCCCACCCCACCGACCCCGCGTCCCCCAAGTTCGGCGTCTACGAGGACGACCGGCCGGTCTTCGACTGGGTCCGCAAGGAGGCCCCCGGCACACGCACGTGCTTCGAGGCGCAGGTCATGGACTGGGCGGACGACGTGGCGTACTCCGTGCACGACGTGGAGGACGGCCTGCACGCAGGACACATCGACCCCGACGTCCTGCACGCCGAACCGGAACGCCAGGAGATCTACCGGGTCGCCGTCGGCCGCTACGTGCCCGCCGACACCGACCCGGCCGAACTCGCCGCCGCCCTCGACCGCCTGGAGGACCAGGACTGGTGGCCGCACGGCTACGACGGCACGGCGGTCGCCCAGGCCCGGCTGAAGGACACCACCAGCCAGCTCATCGGCCGTTTCTGCCTCGCCGCCGAGGGCGCCACACGCGCGCGATACGGCGCGGGCCCGCTCACCCGCTACGACGCCGAACTCGTCGTGCCGCACGAGACGCGCCTGGAGTGCGCCGTCCTCAAGGCGGTCGCCGACCGGTACGTGATGCAGCGCGTCGAACAGGAACGGCTGCGGGCCGATCAGCGCATCGTCATCAGCGAGCTGGCCGAGGCGCTCACCGTCCGCGCCCCCGAAGGCCTCGACCCGCAGTTCCGCTCGCTGTTCGACCAGGCGCCCGACGACCGCGCCCGGGGGCGCGTCGTCGTCGATCAGATCGCCTCCCTCACCGATGCCTCGGCCCGCAGTCTTCACACCCGTCTGACGGGGCACGCGAGACGGTGACAGGGGCGTGCCCGGTGCGCCCAAACGGGCCCGAACACGCCCCGGAGCGCCTTGATCGGGCACGTCCCCCTTCCCCCATAACGCTCCGTGCGGGACGCTCGCAGGTGGCGGTTCCCTTACGAGGAGGCATCACGTGGTCGACGCGGATCAGACATTCGTCATCGTCGGAGGAGGTCTGGCCGGCGCCAAGGCGGCCGAGACGCTGAGGGCGGAGGGCTTCACCGGCCGAGTGATACTGATCTGCGACGAACGCGACCACCCGTACGTGCGACCGCCCCTCTCCAAGGGCTTCCTGCTCGGCAAGGAGACCCGCGAGAGCGTCTTCGTGCACGAACCCGCCTGGTACGCGCAGAACGACATCGAACTGCACCTCGGCCAGACCGTCGACGCGATCGACCGCACCGCGAAGACGGTCCGCTTCGGCGACGACGGCACGCTCGCCCGCTACGACAAGCTGCTCCTCGCCACCGGCGCCGAGCCCCGCCGACTGGACATCCCCGGCACCGACCTCGCGGGCGTGCACCACCTGCGCCGGCTCGCCCACGCCGAGCGCCTCAAGGGCGTCCTGGCCGCCCTCGGCCGGGACAACGGCCACATCGTGATCGCCGGCGGCGGCTGGATCGGCCTGGAGATCGCGGCGGCGGCCCGTGAGTACGGCGCCGAGGTCACCGTCGTCGAACCGGCGCAGACCCCGCTGCACGGCGTGCTCGGTCCGGAGCTGGGCGGCCTCTTCGCCGACCTGCACCGCGAGCACGGCGTCCGCTTCCACTTCGGGGCCCGGCTCACGGAGATCGTCGGCCAGGACGGCATGGTCCTCGCCGCCCGCACCGACGACGGCGAGGAACACCCGGCGCACGACGTCCTCGCGGCGATCGGCGCGGCCCCGCGGACCTCGCTCGCGGAGGCGGCGGGGCTGGAGATGGCCGACCGCGCCTACGGCGGAGGCGTCGCCGTGGACGCCCAGCTGCGCACCTCCGACCCCGACATCTTCGCCGCCGGGGACGTCGCGTCCTTCCCGCACGGCCTGTTCGACACCCGGCTGCGCGTCGAGCACTGGGCCAACGCGCTGAACGGCGGCCCGGCGGCCGCCCGCGCGATGCTCGGCAGGGACGTCGTCCACGACCGCGTGCCCTACTTCTTCTCCGACCAGTACGACCTGGGCATGGAGTACAGCGGCTGGGCCCCGCCGGGCACGTACGACGAGGTCGTGATCCGGGGCGACGCGGGCAAGCGCGAGTTCATCGCGTTCTGGCTGCGCGAGGGGCGGGTGCTGGCCGGAATGAACGTGAACGTGTGGGACGTCACAGAGCCGATCCAGAAGCTGATTCGCTCGCGCGGGCGGGTGGATACGGAGGCCTTGGCGGATCCGCATGTTCCCCTGGAGAGCCTCGGCGCCCAATGAGCTGCCGGGACCTGTCGTATCGCGAGTGCGGGTCGTGTGTGGCTGGTCGCGCAGTTCCCCGCGCCCCTTGAGGCGCCGCAGCTCGCCGGAGTTGTCAGTTCGGGCCCGTAGAATTCACGCGTGGCTGGGCGGATCAACGACGAGGACGTGAAGGCGGTTCGGGACGCGGTTCCGATCGACGCCGTGGTGTCCGAGTACCTCCAGCTGCGCAACGCGGGCGGCGGCAACCTCAAGGGCCTCTGTCCGTTCCACGACGAGAAGTCGCCCTCCTTCCAGGTCAGCCCCAGCAAGGGGTTCTTCCACTGCTTCGGCTGCCAGGAGGGCGGCGACACCATCACGTTCGTGATGAAGGTCGACCACCTCACGTTCTCCGAGGCCGTCGAGCGGCTCGCCGCCCAGGCCGGCATCACCCTGCGCTACGAGGAGGGCGGCTACAACCCCGCCCACCAGCGCGGCGAACGCATCCGACTGGTCGAGGCCCACAAGATCGCCGCCGACTGGTACGCGGAACAGCTCGCCACCGGCCCCGAGGCCGACACCGGCCGGATGTTCCTCGCCGAGCGCGGCTTCGACCAGGCCGCCGCCCAGCACTTCTCCGTCGGCTACAGCCCCCAGGGCTGGGACCACCTCACCCGCTTCCTGCGCGGCAAGGGCTTCACCGACAAGGAACTGCTCCTCTCCGGGCTCGCCCAGGAGGGCCGCCGCGGCCCCATCGACCGCTTCCGGGGCCGGCTGATGTGGCCCATCCGAGACATCGGCGGCGAGGTCGTCGGCTTCGGCGCGCGCAAGCTCTACGAGACCGACAACGGGCCCAAGTACCTCAACACCCCCGACACGGCGATCTACAAGAAGTCCCAGGTGCTGTACGGCATCGACCTGGCGAAGAAGGACATCGCGAAGTCGTCCCGCGCGGTGGTCGTCGAGGGCTACACCGACGTCATGGCCTGCCACCTCGCCGGCGTGACGACCGCCATCGCGACCTGCGGCACGGCCTTCGGCGGCGACCACATCAAGATCCTCCGCCGACTCCTGATGGACAACGGCAGCGCCCGCGTCATCTTCACCTTCGACGGCGACGCGGCCGGCCAGAAGGCGGCCCTGCGCGCCTTCGAGGACGACCAGAAGTTCGCCGCCGAGACGTACATCGCGATCGCCCCGGACAACATGGACCCCTGCGACCTGCGCCTCGCCAAGGGCGACGAAGCCGTCGCCGACCTGGTCGAACCCCGCACCCCGCTCTTCGAGTTCGCGCTCCGCCAGATCGTCGTCCGCTACGACCTCGACACCCCGGCGGGCCGCGCCGGCGCGCTCGACGAGGCCGCGCCCATCGTCGCCCGCATCAAGAACAGCGGCGCCCAGCACGAGGTCGCCGTCCAGCTCGCCGGGATGCTCGGCATCCTGGACACCCAGTTCGTCGTCAAAAGGGTCGCCCAGCTGGCCCGTTGGGCCCGCGACCGCGGCGGCAAGGGCCCCGCGCCCGCCCGCGGCGGGCCGGGGGGCGGCCCTCAGCAGCCCTACGACGCCGCCCCCCGGCCCGTCGCGGGCGGCCCCGCCCTCAACCTCCGCAACGCCGTCTACGCCACCGAACGCGAGCTCCTCAAGCTCGCCCTCCAGCGCCCCGAACTCGTCGCCCCGGCCTTCGACGCGTACGGCGTGGACGAATTCACCGCCGCCCCCTACGCGGCCGTACGTCAGGCGATCCTGGACGCGGGCGGCGCCGAGTGGGGCGTCCAGGACGGGCACGAGTACCTCGTACGGGTCCGCGAGACCGCGCCCGACGACACGGTCCGCGCGATGGTGACGGAGCTCGCGGTCGAGGCGATCATGCGCCGCACGGTCGACGAGAACTACGCGGGCGAGCAGCTCGTGACCGTCCGCCGCAGGGCCGTGAACCGCCGGCTCACCGATCTGCAGTCCACGCTGACCCGCCTCGGGCACCTGGACCCGGCCCAGGCGGCCGCCGTCCAGAACGAGATGATGATCCTGACCAGGTACGACAGGGCGCTCCAGCACGAAGGCCCGTCCGCTCTCTGAACATGTGGTCACGGACCGGCCGCAAAAAGTCACCGCACGCCCCTCGTGGCAGCGATGTGTCGTACTCCACACTGGGTTGCGGTGCCTGAGTCCTCGGAGCGCGGCCGATCCCGGACGGACAGCGGCGTGGCCGCCGACTCCGCCCCCGAAGTACCGCTGCTGCTCACCTCAGCAGCGATCATCCTGGAGGTCGCCCCCGTGCAGACCCAGACCCTCACCCAGACCGACAGCACTGCCGATCGCACTGCCGACAGCACGAACGCGAACGACGCCGCAGAGGCGGACGCCGAGACCGACGTCCTGGTCGCGGTCCCGCCGCAGAGCCGTGCCGCGCACCACCCGGAGACGCGGACGGAGACGCGGACGGGGCCTGAGACCGAGGGGGAGAGCGAGCCGCCCGCCGAGGCGCTCGCGGAAGCCCCCGAGGAAGCCCCCGAGGAAGCCCCCGAGCCGGTCGTCCCGCCCCGCGCCCGCGTCACCGAGAGCGCGAGCCCGTCCTCCGACCTGTTCCGCCAGTACCTGCGCGAGATCGGCCGGATCCCGCTGCTCACCGCGGTCGAGGAGGTCGAGCTGGCCCGTCGCGTGGAGGCGGGCCTGTTCGCCGAGGAACGGCTGGGCAGCGCGGCCGACCTGGACAGCCGACTGGCCCTCGACCTCGACCGGCTGGTCGTCATGGGCCGGATGGCCAAGCGCCGCCTCATCGAGGCCAACCTGCGGCTCGTGGTGTCCGTCGCCAAACGGTACGTCGGCCGCGGGCTCACCATGCTCGACCTCGTCCAGGAGGGCAACCTCGGCCTGATCCGGGCGGTCGAGAAGTTCGACTACGCCCGCGGCTACAAGTTCTCCACCTACGCCACCTGGTGGATCCGCCAGGCCATGTCCCGGGCCCTCGCCGACCAGGCCCGCACCATCCGCGTCCCGGTCCATGTCGTCGAACTCATCAACCGGGTCGTGCGCGTCCAGCGCCGGATGCTCCAGGAGCGCGGCTACGAGCCCTCCGCCGAGGAGGTCGCCGCCCAGCTGGATCTGCCCCCCGAGCGCGTCGGAGAGGTGCTGCGGCTGGCCCAGGAGCCGGTCTCCCTGCACGCCCCGGTGGGCGAGGAGGACGACGTCGCCCTCGGCGACCTCATCGAGGACGGCGACGCCGCCAGCCCCGTCGAGTCGGCCGCCTTCCTGCTGCTGCGCGAGCACCTGGAAGCGGTGCTCTCCACACTCGGCGAACGCGAGCGGAAGGTCGTCCAGCTCCGCTACGGCCTCGCGGACGGCCGCCCGCGCACCCTGGAGGAGATCGGCCGCATCTTCGGCGTGACGCGTGAGCGGATACGCCAGATCGAGTCGAAGACCCTCAACAAACTCCGCGACCACGCCTTCGCGGACCAGTTGAGGGGCTACCTGGACTGAGCCGGGCCGCTCGCCGTCCCCCGACGCGAGCGGCCCCACTCTCCACAGCGGCTAGGACCGTCCTAGTCCACCTCGGCCACGGCTTGCGCGAACTGGGCCTTGTACAGCCGCGCGTACGCCCCGTCCGCCGCGAGCAGGTCGCTGTGCGCGCCCTGCTCGACGATCGAGCCGTTCTCCATCACCAGGATCGTGTCGGCGTCCCGGATGGTCGACAGCCGGTGCGCGATGACGAACGACGTCCGCCCGTGCGCCAGCTTCGCCATCGCCTTCTGGATCAGCACCTCCGTGCGGGTGTCGACGGAGCTGGTGGCCTCGTCGAGCACCAGGATCGTCGGGTCGGACAGGAACGCCCGCGCGATGGTGATCAGCTGCTTCTCACCGGCGCTGACCCCGCTGCCCTCGTCGTCGATCACGGTGTCGTAGCCGTCGGGGAGGGTGCGCACGAACCGGTCGGCGTGCGCGGCCCGCGCCGCCTCCTCGATCTCGCCCCGGGTGACCTCGCGGGACGCCCCGTACGCGATGTTCTCCGCGATGGTGCCGCCGAACAGCCAGGTGTCCTGAAGCACCATGCCGATCGTGGCGCGCAGCTCGTCGCGGGTCATCCGCGCGATGTCGACGCCGTCCAGGGTGATGCGTCCGCCGGAGACGTCGTAGAACCGCATCAGCAGGTTCACCAGCGTCGTCTTGCCGGCGCCCGTCGGGCCGACGATGGCGACCGTGTGACCGGGCTCCACCGTCAGGGACAGGTCCTCGATCAGCGGCTTGTCGGGGTCGTAGCGGAAGGACACGCCCTCCAGCGCCACCAGCCCGCGCAGTTCCTTCGGCCGCTCGGCCGCCACCGGATCCGCCTGCTGTTCCTCCGCGTCCAGGAGTTCGAAGATCCGTTCCGCCGAGGCGACGCCCGACTGCACCAGGTTCGCCATCGACGCGACCTGCGTCAGCGGCATCGAGAACTGGCGGGAGTACTGGATGAACGCCTGCACGTCACCGATGGACAGCGAGCCCGACGCGACCCGCAGGCCGCCCACGACCGCCACCAGCACGTAGTTGATGTTCGACACGAACATCATCAGCGGCTGCATGACCCCGCTGTTGAACTGCGCCTTGAACCCGGCCTCGTACAGCGCGTCGTTCTGCTCGGCGAACTGCGCGGCCGACTCCTGCTGGCGGCCGAACACCTTCACCAGGGTGTGCCCGGTGTACATCTCCTCGATGTGGGCGTTCAGCTTGCCGGTGGAGCGCCACTGCTGCACGAAGTGCGGCTGCGACCGCTTGCCCACGCGCGTGGCGACGACCGCCGACAGCGGCACGGTCACCAGCGCGACCAGCGCGAGCAGCCAGGACACCCAGAACATCATCGCCAGCACGCCGATGATGGTCAGCAGCGAGTTGATGAGCTGGCCCAGCGACTGCTGGAGCGTCTGCCCGATGTTGTCGATGTCGTTCGTGGCGCGCGAGAGGACCTCGCCCCGCTGCCGCTTGTCGAAGTACGACAGCGGCAGCCGGGACAGCTTCGTCTGCACGTCCTCGCGCATCCGGAACATCGTGCGGTTGACGGCCCGGTTCACCAGGCGCGTCGCCACCGCCATCAGCAGACCGGCGATCAGGAACACCCCGAGCGCGACCAGCAGGACCTGTCCGACCTGGTCGAAGTCGATGCCCTTGCCGGGCGTGAAGTCGGTGCTGCGGAGCATGTCGGCGACGCCGCCCTCGCCGCGCTCGCGCATCGAGTCGAGGACCTGCTCCTTGCTCGCCCCGGCCGGCATCTCCCGTCCGATGATGCCCGCGAAGACCAGGTCGGTGGCCTGACCGAGGATCTTCGGCCCGACCACGTTGAGGCCGACGCTGAAGACCACGCAGGCCAGCATCACGTACAGGGTGAGCCGCTCCGGTTTGAACATGGCGAGCAGCCGCCTGCCGGACACCTTGAAGTCCAGCGAGCGGTTCTCGGGACCGGTGCCGGCCATCATGCGTCCCATGGGCCCGGCCATCAGGCAGCCTCCGCTTCCGTGAGCTGGGAGAGCACGATCTCCCGGTAGGTCTCGTTGTCCGCCATCAGCTCGCGGTGGGTGCCGGTGCCGACGACCCGGCCCTCGTCCAGGACGATGATCCGGTCGGCGTCGCGGATGGTGGCGACCCGCTGGGCGACGATCACGACGGTCGCCTCGGCGGTCTCCCGCCCGAGCGCCGCGCGCAGCGCCGCGTCGGTGGCGTAGTCGAGGGCGGAGAAGGAGTCGTCGAACAGGTAGATCTCCGGCCGCTGCACGAGCGTCCGGGCGATCGCCAGCCGCTGCCGCTGACCGCCGGAGACGTTCGTCCCGCCCTGCGCGATGGGGGAGTCGAGGCCGTTCTCCAGCTTGCTGACGAAGTCCCTGGCCTGCGCCACCTCCAGCGCGTGCCACAGCTCCTCGTCGGTGGCGTCCGGATTGCCGTAGCGCAGGTTGGTCGCGACCGTCCCCGCGAACAGGTAGGGCTTCTGCGGCACGAGCCCGACGGTCTTCGCGAGCAGCACCGGGTCGACGTCGCCGACGGCGACCCCGTCTACCAGCACCTCGCCCTCGGTGGCGTCGAACAGCCGGGGCACCAGCCCGAGCAGCGTGGACTTGCCGCTGCCGGTCGAGCCGATCACGGCCGTCGTCTCGCCCGGCAGCGCCACGAGGTCGACCGCCTTGAGGACGGGCTCCTCGGCGCCGGGATAGCGGAACCCGGCGCCCCGGATCTCCAGATGCCCGTGCCGACGCAGCTCGGTGACGGCCGCCGTCGGCGGCACCACGGACGACGAGGTGTCCAGCACCTCCTGGATGCGCTCGGCGCACACCTCCGCGCGCGGCACCATCATGAACATGAAGGTGGCCATCATCACGGACATGACGATCTGCATGAGGTAGGCGAGGAACGCGGTCAGATCACCGATCTGCATCCCGCCGCTGTCGATGCGATGGGCCCCGAACCAGACCACCGCGATCGAGGACAGGTTCACCGTGGTCATGACCACCGGGAACATCAGGGCGAGCAGGTTTCCGGTCTTCAGCGAGATGTCGGTGAGGTCGGTGTTGGCCATCCGGAACCGCTGCGCCTCGTAGTCGTCCCGGACGAAGGCACGGATGACCCGGTTGCCGGTGATCTGCTCGCGCAGCACCCGGTTCACGGTGTCCAGCCGCACCTGCATGGACCGGAACAGCGGGCGCAGCCGGCGCACGATCAGCGTCACGCAGATGCCCAGCGTGGGCACCACGGCGACCAGCACGGCGGACAGCGGCACGTCGAGGCCGAGCGCCAGCACGATGCCGCCCACGCACATGATCGGCGCGGACACCATCAGCGTGAACGTCATCAGGGCCAGCATCTGGATCTGCTGGACGTCGTTCGTCGTCCGGGTGATCAGCGAGGGCGCGCCGAAGTGACCGACCTCACGGGCGGAGAAGGACTGCACCCGGTCGAAGACGGCCGCCCGCACGTCCCGGCCGAGCGCGGAGGCGGTCCTGGCTCCGTAGTACACGGCGCCGATGTTGCACACGACCTGCGCGAGCGAGGCGGCGATCATCACCCCGCCGAAGGTCAGGATGTAACCGGTGTCCCCCTCGACGACGCCTTTGTCGATGATGTGAGCGTTGAGAGTGGGCAGGTAGAGGGTGGCGCAGGTCTGCAGGAACTGGAGCAGCACCAGCAGGGCGATGGGTTTCTTGTAGGGCCTGATATAGGTCCGCAGAAGTCGTATGAGCACGCTACGTCTCTCGGAGTGGGGGCCAGGGGCATTGGTTGCCCCTGGCCCCCATCGTCGAACACTCCACCCGTGTTACCTCAACTGATTAAGCCGACAGCTGCGCTCCCCGCGTGGCCCGTATCGCCTTATATGCGAAATGCCCCGAGATCGCTATATGCGAAATGCCCCGGGATGGGTCTGCTCCCGAACCGACACGTACTGCTGCCGCACGGCCTGTCCGACGGCCAGCTCCTCGCCCGGGTCCAGGACCTGCGCCGCCGCCCCCTGCCAGGCCGGCGGGTTCCGCGGGTCGAGGGTGCCCTGCGACGCGCCGAGCGCCCACGCGGCCTGCCGGGCCGCCCCGATCGCCGCGTAGTCCGCCGGCTGCGGTACGACGACCTGGGCCCCGAACAGCGCGGGCGCCGCCGCCTGCACGGCCGCCAGCTCGGCCGCGGCCCCGAGCAGGAAGATCCGCCGCACGTCCACGCCCCGGCCGCGCAGCACGTCCAGCGCGTCCGCGAGCCCGCACAGCATGCCCTCGAAGGCGGCCCGCGCGAAGTGCTCCGGCTTCATCGACTCGCGTCGCAGCCCCGCCAGCGTCCCGGCCGTGTGCGGCAGGTTCGGCGTCCGCTCACCCTCCAGATAGGGCAGCATGACCAGCCCGTGCGACCCGGGCGTCGACTTCATCGCCAGGTCCGACAGCGCCTCCAGATCGGGCGCGCCGACCAGTTCGGCCGCGCCGCGCAGGGTCCGCACGGCGTTCAGGGTGGTGACGACGGGCAGATGCATGCCGGTCGCGTCCGCCAGCGAGGTGATCATCCCGCTCTGGTCGAAGAGCGCCTCGTGGTGGACGGCCATCACGGACCCGGAGGCGCCGAGGGACACGACCGCGTCGCCGAGCCCGATCCCGAGCCCCAGGGCCGCAGCCATGGTCTCGCCGGTGCCGGCCGAGATCAGCAGCCCCTCCGGCGTCGTACCGGCCGCGTCGGACGGTCCGATCACCTCGGGCAGCATCACCTGGTGCCCGAGCGCCAGCTCCACGAGATCGGGCCGATAACCGCCGGTGGCCGCCGACCAGTACCCGGTCCCGGAGGCCCCGCCGCGATCGGTGGTCCGCCGCACCGGCCGCCCGAGCAACTGCCACACCAGCCAGTCGTGGGCCTGGAGCAGCACGGCGGTCCGCGAGGCCGCGTCGGGCTCGCTCTTCGCCAGCCAGCGCAGCTTGGTCACCGGCTGCGGGGCCTGCGGCACGCACCCCACCGCCTGCGCCCATGCCTCGCGCCCGCCGAGCGCGTCGATCAGGTCCGCCGCCGCGACCTGCGCCCGCTTGTCCCCGCCGACCATCGCCGGGCGCACGGTGTTGCCCTGCGCGTCCAGCGGCACCACGGCGTTCTGCTGCGAGGAGACGCCGATGGCCTGCACGCCTTCGAGCAGCCCGCCGCCCGCGGCCTCGCCCAGGGACAGCAGCCAGGCCTGCGGATCGACGTCCGAAGGCCGCGCGGCGCTCTCCGCGCCCTCCATCGGATGCGGCGCGTATCCCTGCCGGAGCACGGCTCCGGTGTCCGCGTCGCAGACGACGATACGAGTGAAATCGGGCGAACTGTCCAGCCCGGCGACTATCCCCATAACGAAAATTCTGCCGCACGCGCCGCTCGGGTTTGGCCGCGGAGACCGCGGGAAGGGGTCCGCCGGCGCGGACGCGGGCCTGTCGTGGCTGGTCGCGCCCGCGCGGCACGGCGGCACATGTCACAGCCCCGTACGCCCATCAGGTGGGATTCCGCTGGACTTCCGCTGGGATTCCGCGCCTCTCCTGCCCCGGCCAGGTCCTACGTGTTGCTGGTGCCCCAGTCGTCCCCGCTCGCGCCGTTGACGTTGCGCTCGCGCAGTGCGCGCACCCGGTGCGACACCGATTCGGGCATCCGGTCGCCGACCTTGTCGCTGACCGCGTGGTACGCCTTGCCCGCGTACTGGCGGCCCTGATGGGCGGCGGTCTCGGCGGTGTTGCGCACGGCGGGGTTCTGGGCGACCTGCCGCGCGGACTTCTTCAACTGCTCGTAGCGCTCGCGCCCGGCACGCGTGCCCAGCACGTAACCCACAGCCAGTCCGACGACGAACGTGAGCTTGTAGCGCATGACGGCCACCCTTCCCTCGTGACGGTCCCGGCCGTGACCTCGACGCCGGGGGGAACCGATTGGCGGAGCACCCCCCTGCTTGCGCTAATGTATGTGTCGCAGCGAGCGAGCGCTTCCTGGCGAATACCCAGGTAGGTACGATCGATGCAACGAGGCAATCCCCTGTAGCTCAATTGGCAGAGCAGCCGGCTGTTAACCGGCAGGTTACTGGTTCGAGTCCAGTCGGGGGAGCTTCGATCTCCTGTAGCTCAATTGGCAGAGCAGCCGGCTGTTAACCGGCAGGTTACTGGTTCGAGTCCAGTCGGGAGAGCAGCGTGAACGAGGACCCCGTGGGGGTCCTTTTTCATGTCGGCGGGAACCGCGCAGGCCAGAGGGGCAGTCCTCATGGTCGTGCAAGGTCCACCAGCCGAAGCGTGAGATCGTATGAGCGGCTATGCTGCGGCAGACGGCGCGCACACATGTACGCGACACGCCGCGATGGGGCGGTAGCTCAGCCGGTTAGAGCAGCGGACTCATAATCCGTCGGCCGTGGGTTCGAGTCCCACCCGCCCCACCTGTGCAGGCTCCTGACCTGCGGAAACGTTCATTTTTGGGTGTCGGGGCGTCAACTTTGCCTGGGCGGACTGAATCCGCTGCTCGTGGGTTTGGCACCACGCTGGTCTGTGTCCGCTGATGCCCTTCTGACCTGCATGGATGCGTAGCGGCTGAGACGTGTTCTGCTTGCCTCTGCTGTGGCAGGGCCAAGGGTTGAGGCCGTCCTGAGGCCGAAGGTACCGGGGAAGTGCCGGGGAGGTGCTCGCCGGCGCGTCGTCTGCGTGTGGCTCAGGGCGTCTCGTGTGGTGGCCGTGCGGGACTGTCGCCCTGCGAGGAGCACGTCCGGCGAGGGTCCTGAGAATCAAGGAAACGGCCCCAACAGAAAACGGCCCCGAACGTGCAGCGGCTTCTGAAAGGCCGTGACAGTTCGGGCGTCAGCATGGCCGCGTTGATCACGAGATCTTCGACCCGAACCGGTCTGGAGGTCATCCTTGGCGGGGTCGTAAGCGGGATGGCATGGGTGGTGCTGGGGGCTCCGGGGCCGTCGAGACGGTGAGGCAGGGGCACGGCGCTCGGCGGCCCCGGAGCGAGGTCGGACGCCTACCAGCTGGTGCCGATCTGCTGGCGGGTGCTGAAGGCGGTGGCGGTGCGGGGGTAGAGCCACAGGATGCTGGTGGCATCGTCGCGGGCGATGACGTCGGGGTTGCCGTCGCCGTTGAAGTCGCCGATCCCGGCGAAGGTGTACGGGTTCCAGCCGGTGCCGATCTGGCTGCGGGCGCCGAAGCCGTTGCTGCCGTTGCCGGGGTAGAGCCACAGCGCGCCGGTGCTGTCGCGGGCGATGACGTCGGGGTTGTTGTCGGCGTTGAGGTCGGCGACGCCGGCGAAGGTGAAGGTGCCCCAGCCGGTGCCGATCTGCACGGATGTTCCGAAGCTGGCACCGTTGCCGGTGCCGGGGAACAGTCTCAGGGAGCCGTCGGGATAGCGGCCGATCAGGTCGGCTTTGCCGTCACGGTTGAAGTCGGCGACGCCGGCGAAGGCGTAGCCGTTCCAGCCGCTGGGGAAGTTGGTGACCGGGGTGAGCAGGTCGTGCCCTACGTCGCCGGGGAACAGGCGCAGGGTGCCGCCGGGGGCCATGGCGACGGTGTCGGGGTAGACATCGGTGTTGAAGTTGCCGATCCCGGCGAAGGTGTAGGTGGAAAGGCCGGAGCCGATGTACGTGGGGGCGCTGGACCAGCCGCCGTTGCCGTTGGCGGGGTAGAGCCACAGGCTGCCGGTGGCGTCGGTGGCGACCAGGTCGGGGTTGCCGTCGCGGTTGTAGTCGGCGACGTCGGCGAAGCTGTAGGGGGCTTTGGGAAGGGTGATGTTGGCCATGGTGCCGACCTGGGTGGCGGTGAGGACGGCCCCGTTCCAGACCTGTACGTCGGAGATGTTGCCCTTGAAGTACGAGGCGCGGGCGTCGTTGTTGAGGCTGTTGCCCAGGGTGAACTTGCCGGTGAAGCCTGAGATGGCGGTGTGGGAGCCGCGGGCCACTGGACGGTCGTCCATGTAGAGCGTGGTGGCTTTGGTCGTGGGGTCGTAGGTGGCGGTCAGGTGGGTCCACTGGCCGATGATGGCGCTGCCGCCGGCTGTGCAGTCGTAGCCGCGGGTGGCGTCACCGGTGGCCAGGCAGAACGCCCATTGCCGGTCGACTGGGGGTACAGCAGGAAGCCGGAGTTGTGCACGCCGTCCTGCGAGGCGACGACGCCGCCCACGGCGGCGGGGTTGACCCAGGCCGACAGGGTGAAGGCGCTCGAGGTCGACAGTGCCGCGTTCGAGGTCATGGCACCGGTGGCGGTGCCGTCCAGAGCCAGGTTGGGGGAGAAGACGTCGTCGCTGTCCCACGAGGCGCCGGCGCCGCTGCCGGTGAGGTTCAGTCCTGCGGAGGTGTCGGCGGCGCCGGCCGCGCTGCCCTCGGTGCCGTCGCCGAGCGGCCAGGCGTGACCGGGGGCGATCAGGGTCTGTGCCGTCTGAGCCGTCAGAGTGCCGGTGGCCGAGTTGAAGATCCGCGCGGTGCTGGCGCCGTTGGTGGAGACGGTTCGCAGATCCGGGGTGCCGTCGGCGTTCAGGTCGGCGGCCTGCAGGACCGGCAGGGACGCGGAGCTGTAGCCGCTGCTCGCGACTTGCAGCGGGGTGACCAAGTTGCCGAAGGCGAGGTCTTGCAGCTGCTGCGGGGTGTAGTAGTACAGGGTGCCGGTGCTACGGGCGAACAGTGCGGGCAGCCCGTCGATGAGGCTGCTGGTGATGGTCCAGCCGGTCCAGTCTCCGGTGCCGGTGGGGTTGGTGCCGCCCAGCGGCAGCGCGTTGTCGACGCCGACGAAAGCGCCGGGGAGCGGATTGCCGGGCTCGTCCCACCATCCGTGGCGAGGACGGCGAAACCGCAACCCTCCACACCACTGCCAACCATCCCTTCTGGGATGACACCGCTCATCTGTGGGTTCCCGCCGGCGAACTCCAGCGCGGCGACACCCTCAACACCTCCACCAACCACCCCGCCTACGTCGTCTCCACACGCATTACACCCGGCGCCGCCGATCGTTGGAACCTCACCGCCAACGACCTCCACACGTACTATGTGCTGGCGGGCGAGACTCCGGTCCTCGTTCACAACAGCAACTGTGGAATTCGTCAACACGACAAAGCCCGCGGCGCTGCCGGTGTCGATGAAATGACGGCGACGTTTGAGAAGTTCTACAAAAAGTCCGATATCTATAGCGAGAGCTACGGGAATGGACTTGACTTGTGGACCCCTTACGGCAGGCGTCAAGTGGACATCGCGGTCAGGAACCCAGACGGAAACCTTCACCTTTACGAGGTGAAGGTGAATAAATCGAATTACACCAGGGGTCAGCGAAGGAAGGATGAATGGCTAGCGAAGACGTACGGGTTTGAAACCTCGGTCGTCCGGCGCGGTACAGCGTGTCCAATCTGCAACCCCTAACCTGAGAGGATGGCTTGTGAGCAGTGACTTCGGCTTCTGGAAGCGCTCTGCCGGGAACCCTGAGGAAGTCTTCGACAGCCTTGCTGAGGGCGACACCAGCGACCTTGTCGTGAGCCCTGACGTCCTGCGGTTCCGGGAGGAGTTGCTGACCAGGTGGCCAGATGTGGAGGACGTTCTGGAGCCGTCTCGATTCGACCTGGAAGAGGAGCCGGATGACGCTGGAAAATACGTCCTCCTGACCCTCTCGGTTCGTCAACTGGACTATCTCCATGAGATTCTCGACATGGCGAAGAGGAACGGCCTCGTCGGATTCAGTGGAGTGGCGGGCGAGCCAATTTAGGCTTCCGATTTGCGACGCAGACAAGCGCAAAGATGCGGCCCCTGTCGATGTCGCCTACAGGAGCTGTTTTGCAGCTTGACGGCAGTAGATGACGGCAACGGCGGCGGACACCAGGTGTCCGCCGCCGTTGCCGTGCGTGCGTCAGGGGTGGTCGAGGGCGCGGCCGAGGAGGTCGATGGCGTCGTGCTGGAGGCGGAGTCGGACGTGGGCGTAGACGGTGGCGGTGACGCTGATGTGGGCGTGGCCGAGGAGTTCCTTGATCACGATGAGTTCGACGCCCTGTTCCAGGAGCAGGGTGGCCGTGGAGTGCCGGAGGTCGTGGAAGCGGATGCGGCGGAGGCCGGCCTTGCGGAGGAGCGTGAGGAAGGTGCGGGTGAGGTTGGTCGGGTCGATCGGTCGGCCCTGGCCAGTGGTGAAGACGTGTCCGTTGTGCTGCCAAGCGGTGCCTGCAGTCTCTCGCTCGTGTTGCTGCTGTTCGCGATGGTTCTTCAGCGAGTGGAGGCAGCGGGTGGGGAGGGCGATGCGGCGTTCGGAGGCCCGGGTCTTGGTGGGCAGCGTGGTGAGTCCGCCGGTGTTGGTGCGCTGCAAGGTACGGCGGATGGCGGCGGTGCCGGCGTCGAGGTCGAGGTCTTCCCAGCGGAGGCCGAGGAGTTCGCCCTTGCGGAGTCCGGTGTGGAGCGCGAGTTCGAACAGCGCGTGCAATCGGTGGCCTTGCGCGTCGGTGAGGAGCTGACGGGCTTCGTCGGCGGTGAGGGGTTCGAAGCGTCGGGGCCGTGGGGTGCCGGTGCGGACGTTGCGGGCGACGTTGCGCGGGATCTCCTCCTCGCGGACGGCGTGCTCCAGGGCGGACTTGAGCACGGAGTGGATGTAGTTCAGCGTCAGCGGAGAGAGCAGCTTGGAGCAGCACTGGCCGATTGCGCAGCAGCGGGGCTGGTCGCGCCGGGCGTCGATGCGGCGGGTGCAGCACTGGCAGGTGGTGCGGAGCTGGTTGAGCCAGGTGCGGATGTCCTTGGCGGTGAGCTTGGTGAGCTTCTTCTTGCCCAGGCCGGGGGTGAGGTACTGGTTGGCGCAGGCGGTGTAGCGGGTGTGGGTGTTCTCACGGAGGTGGTGGACGGCGACGTTCTCCAGCCAGTACGTCAGGTACGCGGCCACGCTGCCCTGCGCGGAGGGCACAGGGAGGCCGCGGTTGCTGGCGGCGATCTTCTCGGTGAGTTTGGCCAGAGCTTCCTTGCGGGTGGTGCCGTAGACGCGGATGCGCTTGCGGGTGTTGCCGGGGGCGAGGACGTATCCGGCGGCTTCCCAGCGGCTGTCCTTGCGCTGGTAGACGGTGCCGTCGCCGTTGGCGCGCACGCGGCGGGAGGGGCTGGTGGCACGGCGCGTGGTCATCAGGCGGCTTCCTGGTCGAGGCGGGTGCGGATGAAGTCGGTCAGGGCGTGTGCGGGGATCCGGCGGGCGCGGCCGAGGGTGAGGGAGGGGAGTTGGCGGGTGCGGAGGAGGTCGTAGACGGCGGTGCGGCCGAGTTGGAGGCGTTCCATGACCTGGGGGACGGTGAGGGGGTCGGTGCCGGCAGTCATGCGACGGCCCCCGCCCGGGCAGCACCGGTCAGCCGATGAGTGGAGTGACCGACCGGGTGACCGGCGCGGTCACCGGGGCAGTCCGAGTGCCAGGTTCGGGTTGGTTGCTCGGGTCGGGTCTGCCGTTTTGCGGCTAGTGCCGCGGCAGGCAACGTTCGCCCCGTCGCGACGCCCGGCACGCACTCTCGCCGCACCGGCCGAAAGCCCAAGTACGTCCAGTACGA
>NZ_JBFAKW010000043.1:0-69468 GCF_040655955.1 Streptomyces sp. NPDC050263
TCGACCGAACCAGCTACAAAGCCACCATCAGCATCGACATCCTGACCACCCGCACCCCTTGACACTCGACAGCGAGCGCTAACTACACGGCATTGCACTTAGTTCTCCGGGTGTTGTCAGCGGGCTTTCAGCTAATCGGCGTCGTCTGCGCCAGGGCGATGCGCCAGTCGCCGCCCTGGCGAGTCATGACATAGGTCATGGCGCCGGCCAAGGGCAGCTCGGATGAGCCCTCCGCCTCGGACCGTTCATCGTGGATCGTCTTGGTCAGGCTGACGATGGCGACGTCAGGGGTGGCGAAACGGATGTCGTTGACCTCCAGCTCGGTCCGGATGTCCTTGAGCGGGGAGGAGAGCGCTTCGGTCATGGCCGAAGCGAAGGTCTCACGCCCGAAGAGGCGCCGCCCGGCGAAATTGATGAGCACCAGGTCGGATGTGTGCAGCGCCGGGAGCACGTCCGGGTCGATCTGCGCCTCTTGGGTCCGCGCGACGAGGTCGCGGATCCGCTTCTCGGCGGTGTCATTGGTGGGGAAAGTGGAGTTCGTGGCGTCCATGGAGGCAACCTAGAACCTTAACCAAAGTTGAGGTCAACTCCATTTGTCGACCCGCCTCGACGTGCAGATGACCGCCCCAGCCACAGCTGGTTTTCCCTCGTCCGCCCGCATGCACGTAGCGCGCCGCCGGGCGCGGCCAGCCGGGGCGCAGACAGACATCCGATGCGGTTGATCAGTCAAGCGGTGTCGGGGAAGGCGGTCTGCTCGTCGTAGGGGATGCGGCGGGTGAGGCAGTGGTGCAGGCAGCCGAGCATGCGGTTGAACAGGTTGCGTTGTGCTGCGACGTGTCGTTCTTCGGTTGCTCGGCGGCGGTCGTAGTGGGCTCGTGCTCCGGGGGATGCTGTGAGGGCGGCGAAGGCCCAGTTGTAGCCGGCTGAGGCGAGACGCTGATTCTTGATGTGCCTGGCCAGGACGGTGGTCTTGCGTCCGGAGGATCTGGTGACGGGGGCCGATCCGGCGTAGGCCTTGAGTGCGCGGGCGGTGGCGAAGCGGGTGTGGTCGTCGCCGAGTTCGGCCAGGACGCGGGCGCCGGTGAGGTGGCCGAGGCCGGGGAAGCTGGTGATGATCTCGGCGTCCTCGTGGGCGGTGAAGGCGTCGACGACCGCGGCTTCCAGCTCGTCGGCGCTGGTGCAGGCCGCCTCGAACTGCCGTAGCAGGGCGAGGGCCTTGGTGCCCATCGCCTCTTCCACCAGGGGCGGTTGATGCATCTGGGGTTCGCGCAGTAAGCCGTGGAGGCGTTCGACCTCGCCGGTGATCTCGCGTTGGCGGCCGGCCTTTTTGAGGATGGTTCGCAGTTGGGGGCGGGTGAGCTGGGCGGCCTGCGTGGGCGTGGGTGCCGTGGCGAGCAGGGTGCGGCTGACGGGTGAGGCGAGGCCTTCGCGGAAGTGTCTGAAGACGGTGAGGACGGCGGGGAAGTATTCGCGCAGGTGGGAGCGCAGTCGGTTGCCGGTCTGGACGCGGTCCCAGACGGCGTCCTGCTGGGCTCGGGCCAGGACGGTGATGGCTTGGGCGAGGTGGCTGTCGGCGGGCAGGGGGCGGTGTTCGGCGGGGTCGGTGCGCAGGATGTGGGCGAGGACTTTGGCGTCGAGGTGGTCGGACTTCTTGCGGCTGAGTGCGTAGCGGTCGCAGTAGCGGGCGGCGGTGAGCGGGTTGATGACGTAGATCGGTCGGCCGGTGGTGCGCAGGCAGGCGACCAGGAGCCCGTGGGAGGTCTCGATGGCGACGGGGATCGGGTTGTCGGGGTTGTCTCCGTGGCGGGCCAGGAGGTCGAGGAGCTGGGCGAGGCCCGTGGGGTTGTCGTCGATGCGGAGCTTGGCGAGGAGGGTGCCGCTCTCGTCGAGCAGGGCGATGTCGTGATGGTCGGTGGCCCAGTCGATGCCGCAGAACACGCTGGTCATAGGGGTGTCCTCTGATTGGCGGTGGTGTGCTGGCCCTCGCCGGGCAGGGGTTGCGCGTCTTCCTAATGGCAGGGCTCAGGGGCCCGTCATCCGATCAGTCGTTCGCAATCCCAGCGGTCGTCAGGGGTCTCGGTCAGCTGCGGAACTGAAGCGTTCGCCGAGCGGTGAGAGGTGTTTCCCTGGCGGCGGCTTGGACCACGAGCCAACGATGCCGCTGTTGTGTCCTTCGGCGGAGGGGGCGGGGGCGGTCCGCGCGGGACGAAGGCCAGAGCGCGGGCCGCCCCGCCCCCTCCGCACGATGAGGAACGAACGGGCGGGCTGGCATGCGGGGCCGACTCTGTCTTGGGAGGTCAGGCCTCAGGAGCGGCTACGGATCACCGCATGCCGGCTCACTCAAGACGTTCGCCAGCAGGATCAAGACGAACGTCTTACGACGCCATTAGGAGGCAGGCCGCGCCGCAGAGGCGGCGCGTGCCCGCGCCGTGCGCGGGCCTTGAACCCGTGAAGAAGGTTGTTACTCAGGCGGTGTTTGTGGGGCGGCTGTGATGCTGCGGGATTGTGTTGCGGCTCGTCGAAGAGCGTCTGCCACTTGTTCGGCGGTGTCTGCGGACAAGAGGATCTCTTGCGTCCAGAGGATTGAGAGCCTGATGTCGCCGTTCAGCAGGTTGGTGGCAACGTCGACTTCCGTGCCGTTGCCGGTGGTGCCCTCCACGTTGAGGTCTGGATCGCTGCTGAACGCGCTCACGGTGTCTGACCTGAGTGGGTGCTGTCGGCGTTCGTGATGCTCCACAGCGGGGCCGCGTACTGCTCCGGCCGTGTGTTGATGAGCAGGCGGCGTAGATCATCGCGCTGTGATCCGTGGAGGTTCAGGGCCTCGGTGAGGTGGCGGAACGTCGTGTGGGTGACTCTGCGGCTTCGGGCCTCGGCCTCGAACTGGGCGAGCTGGGATAGTGCCGACTCGGCGTCGAGCTTCGCCGGCCGTTGTTCCTTGAGCCAGAGAGCCTTGTTGCGCTCGTAGTCGATTTCGGAGAAGCCGCAGATCTCGCGGCTCAGTGCCTCGACCTGGTCCAGGGTGGTGGTCGACATGCTGGCGCGGGCCAACTCGTTGCGGCTGAGGGCCTCGTCCAGGTCGACCTCGTGGACCGTCGGGGTTTCGTCGGTGAGGGGGATGGGAAGGCCGGCGTCTCGGATTTCGCATGTGCCGCGCACGCCTCGGGCTGCTGCGGCGAGCATCCCGGTTGCCTCGGAGGGGTGCCACTCCAGGACCGAGCTGACCGGTTCCACGTCCTTCGCCGTGAAGGTGTGGACGACCGGGCCGAGTACGCCTCGTACGTCCTCGGGTGAAAGCTCGCCGTCCAGGCCGGGGCCTGCGATCAACAGGCGGATGGGAGCGTTAACTTGGCCGCATGCTGCCAGCGTCAGGGAGTCGGCTAGTGGGCTCTTCAGCGTTGGTTCGTCGCCTCGGGCCAGCACGTCGCCGCCGACGTCTAGGAGATCGATTGTGGTCGGCTGTATGTGGGCGACCAGTTCTTCGATCTGGCGCGTGACTCCCTCGGCGCCCTGTCTCAGGTCGATCAATGCGAATGTGTGCGGGAGCTCTGCCGCGAGTCGGGGGAGAGCCGAGCCGGCCGGAGCGATCGGGCGGGCCTTCGCCGGCACCTTCCACACGGTGGGGGTGATCTGTTCGAGGCCGGTGAAGTCGTTGCTTCCTCGGGGGCCCGGTAGCGGGTCGATAAGCAGGCGGTCCCACGCGTAGGTGAGGATCACCGCCTGGTCGTCGTGGTCGCCGTACAAGGCGGCGTCAAGCATTGCGGCGGCGACTGCGTCGCCCCCTCCTCCTGCTGCGACGATCAACCGCGTCATGGGCCCAAGACTACGGGTTAGGCCCTTGACCACTCACCCTATAGTGGCTAGAGGCTATAGCCACTTGGGCGAGGAGGGGACATGCCTCAGATCGAGGAAGCGCAGCCGAAGTATCTCCAGATCGCGCACTTCATCCGCGATCAGATCCTTCGGGGCGACCTGCGGCCAGGGGACGAGGTGCCCTCGGAACGGCAGCTTGCGGCGGATTGGAAGGTGTCCAGGCCGACTGCCGCGCGGTCGTTGGAGGCCTTGAGCCATCAAGGACTTGTTGAGAAGCGGCAGGGGTCCGGGACCTATGTGCGGAGTCTCGAAGTCAACAGGCGAGCCCGTGAGTTGTACGGGCGGGCCCGGCAGACCGGGAAGATCTACACGTCTGGCGAGTATGCGGTGATCACGTCGGCCGGGTGGCTGGACGCGCCGGATCACGTTGCTGAGGCGTTGGGCCTGGTGAAGGACCGTCGGGCTGTGCATCGCCAGCGGGTTACCAACAATCAGGACGGGCCCATCACGCTTTCCACCTCGTGGTTCGCACCTGAGGTTGGGCAGCGGGCGCCCAGGCTCCTGGAGCCTGAGCGGATTCAAGAGGGCACCTTGATGTACGTCGAGAACATGACGGGTCGGCAGGGGAGTTACGCCGAGGACCGCATGTGTGCCAGGCAGGCGACCGAGGAGGAAGCCGCTGACCTCCAGCTTGAGGCCGGTGCGGCGGTTCTGATCGTGCATCACGTCGTCTTTGACCTCCAGGACCGGCCGTTGGAGTTCGCTGAGGCCACCTACCCGCCGCACCGCTGGGCGTTCGAGCAGGGATATCCGCTGACCTGATGGGTCGTCACTTCGGCGAACCGCTTGCGCATCGCAAGTGGCTAATGCCACTATCCAGTAAGTGGCTAAGGCCACTTGATCGGAAGGGGGCACGGAGTGACGAGTCAGCGGCCGGACCAGGGGACGCACTTACCTTGCCGGAGTTGCCGGGGACGTGGTTGGAAGCGTGTCAGTTCGCGTACCTCCCTGGTGCTTGCCGCTGCCGCCGACCGCACTCGTGCCACATCGAAGCGGCGCTGCCTCGACTGCGACGGCAGCGGCAAGGAGTGAGCACGGATGGCTTACACGATGGACCGCTATCCCTCTGAGGACTCACCGCGGCTCGGGGCGCTGACCTTGTACCCCGTCGCGGAGTCCGTGTCTCTGTCCCGGCGCTGGTTCCGGAAGTTCATCGCCCCGCACAACCTGGCCTGCTCGGTCGACGACTGCGTGCTGATGATCTCGGAGTTGGTGACCAATGCGATCGTCTACGGCCGATCCGATGAGGTTTGGCGTGTTCGGGTGGAGTGGTTCCGAGAAGGATCGTCACTCAAGGTCGAGGTGCACAACGCCGGGTTTCCGGCCAGGGTCAATCTGCGGCGGCCCGACGCCGCCGACGCGCACGGGCGCGGGCTACTCCTCGTCGACTCCATTGCCGACTCCTGGCATTCGGGGCCGAGTCGCTTCGGCGGGACGGTCGTCTCCTTTGTGATGGCCGATGCCTGGCCGGCCTGAAGGTGTGCCTGGGTTCTCTTCGGAGCTGCGCCCCCACATGGAGCTCTATGCGGGCAAGGGGTCCAACAGGCTCGTCTTCCTCGGCGAGAAGGGCGCGGCCTTCCGTCGCGGCACGTTCGGTCGGAAGCGGCGCAAGGCCCGTATCGTCGACGGCGTCCCTGAGGGCTTCCGCTGCTACGACCGCGACGCTCCGTGCAGGCCAGTGCTCAGAGAAAGCCGAGCTGATCTATCAGCACTCCGACGACGACCGACAGCAGGAAGTCGCAGCCGCCCCCGCCGATCAACGTTCTGGCACGAATCTGGCACGCGGCGAGTGATCGCAGAGCAAAACAAAAAGGCCCGGGTCGATGACCTGGGCTTTGTTCATGGAGCGGGTGACGAGAATCGAACTCGCGCTCTCAGCTTGGGAAGCTGATGTTCTACCATTAAACTACACCCGCGTAAGACGCCGGTCACAGCCGGTGTCGGAACGCTCCGTCACTCTACCTCATGCCGGGCCCCGGGCGCTGAAGCCGTGGGGTCCGGGTGCGTTTCGGGGGTGGGATCCGGGTGCGGGGGGCCGGAGTTGGGGCGTACGGTGGAGGTGCGGAAGAGGGGCCGGGCGGGGTCGGAGTGCCGCCTGGAGGGTCGTCCCGTTCGTCCCGTAATGTGGCTTTCAGTGTCCGGCGAGCAGCAGCCGGACGCGGCTCTTTGGGGAAGGGACTCTAGGACTTGATGGAGCGCACCGTCGTCCGTTGTGCCGATGGGCACGTGTTCAGCACCGCTTCGTTCCCGATGCAGCAGGCCGAGCGGCTCGGTCCCGGGCGACTTGTCCGGTGCCCTCGTTGTGCCCGGTTGCGAAGTGTCGTGCCGGTCATTCTCGAAAAGCGGTAGGCAAAACGGCCGTCCAGCGGCCCGGCGCGTGGAGTCGTCCCGATTGTGGTGGCTCCGCGCGCCCTGCGTATCCTCGGGACGTGCTTCTCTCAGACAAGGACATCCGGGCCGAGATCGACGCCGGGCGGGTACGGATCGACCCCTACGACGAATCCATGGTGCAGCCGTCGAGCATCGATGTGCGGCTCGATCGGTACTTCCGGGTGTTCGAGAACCACCGGTACCCGCATATCGATCCGTCCGTGGAGCAGATCGACCTCACCCGGCTCGTGGAGCCCGAGGGCGACGAGCCCTTCATTCTCCACCCCGGTGAGTTCGTGCTCGCCTCCACCTACGAGGTCATCTCGCTTCCCGACGATCTCGCCTCGCGGCTGGAGGGGAAGAGTTCCCTCGGGAGGCTCGGGCTCGTCACCCACTCCACCGCCGGTTTCATCGACCCCGGGTTCAGCGGGCATGTGACGCTGGAGCTGTCCAATCTCGCCACGCTCCCCATCAAGCTCTGGCCCGGTATGAAGATCGGCCAGCTGTGCATGTTCAAGCTCACCTCGCCGGCCGAGTCCCCCTACGGCAGCGAGCGGTACGGGTCCCGGTACCAGGGGCAGCGCGGTCCTACCGCCTCCCGGTCCTTCCTCAACTTCCATCGGACCCAGGTATGAGTGACACGGGCGGGGCTCGGGAGGAGCTCAGTTACGAGCGGTTCGGGGTCGCCGTCCGTGAGCTTGCGCAGACCATCGCCGACGACGGGTTCGTCCCCGACATAGTTCTCAGCATCGCCCGCGGGGGCGTCTTCGTCGCCGGAGGGCTCGCCTACGCCCTCGACTGCAAGAACCTCCACCTGGTGAACGTCGAGTTCTACACCGGGGTGGGGACGACGCTCGAGATGCCGGTCATGCTCGCGCCCGTCCCCAACGTCATCGACTTCTCCGACAAGAAGGTCCTCATCACGGACGACGTCGCCGACACGGGCAAGACGCTGAAGCTCGTGCGTGACTTCTGCCTGGACACCGTCGCCGAGGTGCGCAGTGCGGTCATCTACGAGAAGTCGCACTCGCTCGTGAAGTGCGAGTACGTGTGGAAGCGGACCGACGACTGGATCAACTTCCCGTGGAGTGTTTTGCCTGTAGTGCGCAAGTCGGGCGAGGCTGTCGTGCCCTCCAGGGAAGCCCTCTAGCCGCCGGCCCCGTGGGGAAGCCCTCTAGCCGCCGGCCCCGTGGGGAAGCTCTCAAGTCGGCTGTGGGGAAGCCCTCTCGTCGGCCGTGCGGTGTGTGATGCGGGGCGGGGCGGGGCCGGCCGTCTTCGCTGCCGGCCCCGCCCGATCAGGCTCGTGTGTTTCCGTTCCTCCGCGTCACTTCACGCGAATCGCCCTCACGCCGTAGCGCTCGAAGTCGTAGACGCGGTTGTTCAACCGGAGGCCGTCGATCGCGCCGATCCACATGAAGTTCCGTCCCTTGCTCACGGCGACCGTGTAGATGGTCGGCCTTGCGTGGGCCCTGCGGAACGAGGCCTTGAGCTGGGTGAACGTGCACCGGGCGGCCCGGGTGCAGCTCGTCTCGTTGCCGGTGAGGTACCAGTAGCCGGTCTTCGTGGCGTCGAGGAACGGGCTCCAGCCGTTGGTGACCGGGGACGCGTTCGGCACCCACACCAGCGAGGAGTAGTCGTCGGTGGACGTCACGTCCGGGTCGATCTCGAACCTGATGTTCGGCATGTTCGTCGGGCCTCCGTAGCCGACGTTCTCGTTCGTCTGGAACACGTGGAAGCCCACATGCCGCACCCGCAGCACCTGTTGGCCGAAGAAGTCCACTTCATTGCCGAAGTCGACCTTCTCGCTGGGAGGGCGCAGCGTGGTGGAGTTGGTCGCCACCTCGATGCCGAGGCTGCCTCGCCCGTACGGCGGTCTGGCGGCAGCGTCCGTCACGCCGAACGGGCCGAAGGGCCCGTTGCGGAGTTCGGCGACGGGAGAGCCGATCGTGTTGCGGGCGATCACGCCCCAGTGGTCCGTATGGGCTTGGTTGCCGTCCGTGTCTGCGGCTGCCGATCCCGGAAGGATCGCGGCGCTGACGGCGAGCAGGGCGGCCACGAGCACCGTTCCCCGCCCCATGCCAAAGCGAGCTTTCACGCGCACTCCTTGTAGGAGGTTGTAGGGAACGGTCACATTATATTACGCTCTGTAGTTGCAGCGGTACGACATGCGACTGTTCGGCTGGTTTTGTCCAGCCGTGCGCTCGTGAAATCTCGCTTTCGGTGACGGCACGCCAAGGGCCCCCGGCAACCCGCCGAGGGCCCCACTGGTGTCCGCCAGGTACTGGCAGGTGTCGCCGGGCACCGGCCGGTGTCCGTCAAGTGCTACAGGTGCTAGAACGTGCCCAGCTTCACGATCGACAGCAGGGCCAGCAGTTGGATCGAGGACGCGCCCAGCGCCTTCGGCCACGGCAGGTCGTGGGACTTGCTGACCATCAGGGTGAGGAGGGCGCCGGCCGCGACCCATGTCGCCCAGCCCAGGAGCTGTACGAACGGCGCGTCGCCGCCGAAGAACATCGCGACGACCAGGCGCGGCGCGTCCGTCAGGGACATGATCAGCATGGAGAGGCCGACCGTGGGCTGCCAGGCGCCGTCGCCGCCGAGTTGGCGGGCCAGCGTGTGGGTGACCACGCCCAGGACGAGCGAGCTCAGCACCATCGCCACGGCCGTCGTCAGGACGATCGGGATCGCGTTGGAGAGCGTCGCGTTTATCGCGTCCTTGCGGGCGCCGTCGAAGCCGAAGACCGCGAGCATCCCGTAGAGGAACGTGACGACGAGGGCGGGGCCCCACATCGTGTAGTCCCGCATCCGGAGGAACGTCTGGTTGGGGGCGACGACGACGCCCTTCAGCAGTTCCTTCCAGTGCAGCCGCGGACCGACCGGGCCCGACGGGGCCGCCGAACCTGAGTGGTACGTACCACCCTGGTTGTACTGGTCGTACTGGCTGTGGTCGTCCACCGAGAAGGCCTGGGTGTGACCCGGGTTGTTCGCGGCGTACGGGTCGTACGGGGCGCCACCGGGGCTGCCGCCGGGGCCACCGGGCCCGCCCGGCGCGCCGTACGGGGCGTCGCCGCCGAAGTACTCCGGCTCGTCGCCGCCCTGTCCGCCCTGGCCGCCGTATCCGCCGCCGTTCGCCTGCGGCCACTGGCCGCCGCCCGCGCCCGTGCCGCCGTACTGGGGCCGCTGCTGCTGCGGGTACGGCTGCTGGGCCGGGGGGTAGCCGTACGACGGGCCCGAAGGCCGTGCCGACTGTCCCTGGGGCGCCTGCCCGTACGGGGGTTGTTGCGGTCGCGCTTGGGGGGCGGGGTTGTCCCGGCCGCGTCCGATCCTGAATCCAGCCACGTCATCGAACGTACCTGGTCCGGCCGGCTCGTGCGGCTGGGCGGGGCGTACGGGGACGGGTTTGCTGCCGAGCTGTGACATCCCCTAGGGGGCGGATCTGAGGGTGCCTCAGGGGGTCTCACCAGGCCGTGAGGGAGCTTCAGGGTGCACGACGGCGCCCCGGGTCCTGTGACCCGGGGCGCCGTCGTGCATCCGTCATGAGGAACCTGTCACCGCTTCTGTCACGGCATCGGTCACTGCACGGGCGCCGGTTCCGGAGCGCTTTCCGACTCGGGCTCGTCCGCGGGGTCGACCGGGGTCTTGACCGACTCCAGGAGGAGCTGGGAGACGTCCACGACGGTGATGGACTCCTTGGCCTTGCCCTCGTTCTTCTTGCCGTTGACCGAGTCGGTGAGCATCACCAGACAGAACGGGCAGGCGGTCGAGACGATGTCCGGGTTGAGGGACAGGGCCTCGTCGACGCGCTCGTTGTTGATGCGCTTGCCGATCCGCTCCTCCATCCACATCCGCGCGCCGCCGGCGCCGCAGCAGAAGCCGCGTTCCTTGTGGCGGTGCATCTCCTGCTGGCGCAGGCCCGGGACGGCCGTCATGATCTCGCGCGGGGGCGAGTAGATCTTGTTGTGGCGGCCCAGGTAGCAGGGGTCGTGGTAGGTGATGATGCCCTCGACCGGGGTCACCGGGATCAGCTTGCCCTCGTCCACCAGGCGCTGGAGCAGCTGGGTGTGGTGGATGACCTCGTAGTCGCCGCCGAGCTGCGGGTACTCGTTGCCGATGGTGTTGAGGCAGTGCGGGCAGGTGGCGACGATCTTCTTCGCCGACTTGGGCTTGCGGGACTCCTCGGTCACCTTGCCGTCGTCGTCCAGCTCCTCGCCGAACGCCGTGTTCAGCGCCATGACGTTCTCCATGCCGAGCTCCTGGAACAGCGGCTCGTTGCCGAGCCGACGTGCCGAGTCACCCGTGCACTTCTCGTCGCCGCCCATGATCGCGAACTTGACGCCCGCGATGTGCAGCAGCTCGGCGAAGGCCTTCGTGGTCTTCTTCGCGCGGTCCTCGAGGGCGCCCGCGCAGCCGACCCAGTAGAGGTACTCGACCTCGGTCAGGTCCTCGATGTCCTTGCCGACGACCGGGATCTCGAAGTCGACTTCCTTGAGCCACTCGAGGCGCTGCTTCTTCGCCAGACCCCAGGGGTTGCCCTTCTTCTCCAGGTTCTTGAGCATCGTGCCCGCCTCGGACGGGAACGCGGACTCGATCATCACCTGGTAGCGGCGCATGTCGACGATGTGGTCGACGTGCTCGATGTCCACCGGGCACTGCTCGACGCAGGCGCCGCAGGTGGTGCAGGACCACAGGACGTCCGGGTCGATGACGCCGTTCTCCTCGGCGGTGCCGATCAGCGGGCGCTCGGCCTCCGCGAGGGCCGCCGCGGGCACGCCCGCCAGTTGCTCCTCGGACGCCTTCTCCTCGCCCTCCGTGCTCTTGCCGCCGCCGGCCAGCAGGTACGGGGCCTTGGCGTGCGCGTGGTCGCGCAGCGACATGATCAGGAGCTTGGGGGAGAGCGGCTTGCCCGTGTTCCAGGCCGGGCACTGCGACTGGCAGCGGCCGCACTCGGTGCAGGTGGAGAAGTCCAGCAGGCCCTTCCAGGAGAACTGCTCGACCTGGGAGACGCCGAAGACGTCGTCGTCGCCGGGATCGGTGAAGTCGATCGGCTTGCCGCCCGAGGTCATCGGGAGCAGTGCGCCGAGCGAGGTCTCGCCCTTGGGGTTCCGCTTGAACCAGATGTTCGGGAAGGCGAGGAAGCGGTGCCAGGCGACGCCCATGTCCGTCTTCAGGGCGACCGTGATCATCCAGATGAAGGAGGTCGCGATCTTCAGGCCGGCGAAGAAGTAGGTGAGGTTCTGGAGCGTGGAGACGTCCATGCCCTCGAGCCAGTCGACCACCGGGTACGAGATGAAGAACGAGGCCTCGTAGCCGTCGATGTGGTGCTGGGCGCCCTCCAGCGCGTGCAGCATGAAGATGCAGACGCCGACGATGAGGATGACGGCCTCGACGAAGTACGCCTGGCCGAAGTTGGAGCCGGCGAAGCGGGACTTGCGGCCCGGCTTGTTCGGCTTGTTGAGCTGGCGGATCACGATCAGGGTCAGGATGCCGAGGACCGTCATCGTGCCGATGAACTCGACGAAGACGTTGTACGGCGCCCATTCGCCGATGATCGGCAGCATCCAGTCGGCCTGGAACAGTTGGCCGACGGCGTTGACGATCGTCAGCAGCAGCGAGAAGAAGCCCACCGCCACGAACCAGTGCGCGACACCGACGATGCCCCAGCGGTTCATCCGGGTGTGGCCGAGGAACTCCCTGGCCACGGTGACGGTGCGCTGGACGGGCTCGTCGGTGCGCGTGCCCGCGGGCACGCTCTGGCCGAGCCGCATGAAGTTGTAGATCTGAAGGATCGCGCGGGCGAACAGGGCCACGCCGACCACGATCAGAACCAGCGACACGATGATCGCGGCGAGTTGCATTTGGGGGCTCCTCGGGCCTGCGAGGGACTTCGGTGGAGATTACTAAGCGGTAACTTATGTAGTCCGTCTGAGAGTACCCCTCATTCTGTGTCGCACTGTAGCGGGGCGTGTAGTGATCTGAGTCGCTCAGGGTTGCCTCAGAACTCGAGATAAACCGGCCGTGTTATTCGTACCAAATTGGTGCATTTATGATTAATTTATACCCGTGCTCTACGGGATCGTCGCTGCCGCCACCGCCCTGCTCCTCGCCGCCGTACTCGCCGCGCTGCTGCGCGTGCCCGCCCTGAGACTCGGGCTGATCGACCGGCGGCAGCGGCAACGGCGGGTTCCGCTGTTCGGGGGCGCCGCCGTCGCGCTCGCCACCTGTCTCGTCTCGGCCGCCGGGGACTGGACGGGCGTGGCGCCGCTCGGGGACGGCATCGAGGTGCTGCTCGTCGCGGGAGGCGCCGTCGCGGCCCTCGGGCTCGTCGCGGACGTCTGGCGGCTCAAGGCGCGGTTCCTGGTGGTCGGGACGGCGGTCGCGGCGGCCTTCGTGGCGCCCTACGGCGACACCGGGCCGGTCGCCGCTGCGGTGGGCGTCGCCTGGATCACCTTCGTGGCCCTGGCCTTCCGGGCGCTCGACCATGCCGACGGGGTGGCCGGGACCGTCGGGGTCGTCACGGCCTTCGGGGTGGCGGCGTGCGTCGCCGTCGAGGTCATGGACGGGCTGGTGGTGCTGCTGAGCGTGCTCGCCGCCGCGCTGACCGGGTTCCTCATGCACAACTGGCCTCCCGCGCGCGTGGCCCTCGGGGCGTGCGGGTCGCTCTTCGCCGGCTTCCTGCTCGCCGCTGCCGCCGTGATCGCCCGCGCGGGGCACGATCCGGTCGTCGGCACGGGGGTGCTGTTCGCGCTCACCGCCGTCGCCGGGGCCGACGTCCTGCTGGTGGTCGTGTCGCGGCGGCTGGCCGGACGGCCCCTGCTGCGCGCCGCGCCCGACCATCTCGCCCACCGGCTGCGGCGGCTCGGGCTCACTCCCCAGGGCGTGAGCGTCCTGCTCGGCGTCGCGGCCTTCGCCGCGGTGCTCGTCGGGGTGCTGGTGCACGGCGGGTGGGTGGGCGCGCGGGCGGTGCTGTGGGTGGCCGGCGTGGCGGCCGTCGTCCCGCTCGGGCTGCTGCGGGTGTCGGTGTACGGGCCGCCACGCGCGCGTGGGCGTCGGCGGGCGCAGGGGGCGCGTCCTCGGGAGGCCCGTTCTCGGGAGGTGCGTCCCGCGTCGCGTCCCGCGCCCGTGTATGGGCCTCGGCGTCAACCCGAGGCCTCTGCGGGTCACCCGGAGTTCGGGGTGAGGCGGGCCACGCCGTCCGTATCACCGCAGGTCAACGCGGGATTGCGTGTAAGGAACGGATAAGAGTTGAGTGGGTCCGACTCAGGTCTGTTGACCCGAAGGCGAGCCTCGTGCACACTTGAGTCCGTTCCACTCAAGTCAGCTGGAGGAAGATCACCATGGCACGTGCGGTCGGCATCGACCTGGGCACAACCAACTCCGTCGTAAGCGTTCTGGAGGGCGGCGAGCCCACCGTCATCACCAACGCCGAGGGTGCCAGGACCACGCCGTCCGTCGTCGCCTTCGCGAAGAACGGCGAGGTGCTTGTCGGCGAGGTCGCCAAGCGCCAGGCGGTCACCAACGTGGACCGGACCATCCGTTCGGTGAAGCGTCACATGGGCACCGACTGGACGATCGAGCTCGACGGGAAGCACTTCAACCCGCAGCAGATGAGCGCCTTCATCCTTCAGAAGCTGAAGCGCGACGCCGAGGCGTACCTGGGCGAGAAGGTGGCCGACGCGGTCATCACCGTCCCGGCCTACTTCAACGACTCCGAGCGTCAGGCGACGAAGGAAGCCGGTGAGATCGCCGGTCTCAACGTCCTTCGTATCGTCAACGAGCCCACCGCGGCCGCGCTCGCGTACGGCCTCGACAAGGACGACCAGACGATCCTCGTCTTCGACCTCGGCGGCGGCACGTTCGACGTGTCCCTCCTGGAGATCGGTGACGGCGTCGTCGAGGTGAAGGCCACCAACGGCGACAACCACCTCGGCGGCGACGACTGGGACCAGCGCGTCGTCGACTACCTGGTGCAGCAGTTCAAGGCCGGCCACGGCGTGGACCTCGCCAAGGACAAGATGGCGCTGCAGCGTCTGCGCGAGGCTGCCGAGAAGGCGAAGATCGAGCTGTCCTCGTCCACCGAGACCTCGATCAACCTGCCCTACATCACGGCGTCCGCCGAGGGCCCGCTGCACCTGGACGAGAAGCTCACCCGCGCCCAGTTCCAGCAGCTGACGGCCGACCTGCTGGAGCGCTGCAAGACGCCGTTCCACAACGTCATCAAGGACGCCGGCATCAACCTCTCCGAGATCGACCACGTCGTTCTCGTCGGTGGCTCCACGCGTATGCCCGCCGTCGCCGAGCTCGTCCGCGAGCTGACCGGCGGTCAGGACGCCAACAAGGGCGTGAACCCGGACGAGGTCGTCGCCATCGGCGCCGCGCTCCAGGCCGGTGTCCTCAAGGGCGAGGTCAAGGACGTCCTGCTGCTCGACGTGACCCCGCTGTCCCTCGGCATCGAGACCAAGGGAGGGATCATGACCAAGCTCATCGAGCGCAACACCACGATCCCGACCAAGCGCTCGGAGATCTTCACGACGGCCGAGGACAACCAGCCGTCCGTCCAGATCCAGGTCTACCAGGGCGAGCGCGAGATCGCGGCCTACAACAAGAAGCTCGGCATGTTCGAGCTGACCGGTCTGCCGCCGGCCCCGCGTGGCGTCCCGCAGATCGAGGTCGCCTTCGACATCGACGCCAACGGCATCATGCACGTGACCGCGAAGGACCTGGGCACGGGCAAGGAGCAGAAGATGACCGTCACCGGCGGCTCCTCGCTGCCGAAGGACGAGGTCGACCGCATGCGCCAGGAGGCCGAGCAGTACGCGGACGAGGACCACCGTCGCCGCGAGGCCGCCGAGGCCCGCAACCAGGGCGAGCAGCTCGTCTACCAGACGGAGAAGTTCCTCAAGGACAACGAGGACAAGGTCCCGGCCGAGGTCAAGACCGAGGTCGAGGCCGCCGTCGAGGAGCTGAAGGCCGCGCTCAAGGGCGAGGACACCGCCGAGATCCGCACGGCCACCGAGAAGGTCGCCGCCGTCTCGCAGAAGGTCGGCCAGGCCATGTACGCCGAGGCCGGCGCACAGGGCGCCGAGGCCCCCCAGGCCGACGCCCCGCGAGCTGACGACGACGTCGTGGACGCCGAGATCGTGGACGACGAGCGCAAGGACGGTGCCGCGTGACGGAGGAGACCCCGGGCTTCGAGGAGAAGCCCGACGTCCCCTCCGGCGCCACCCCTGAAGACGCCGAGCCGAAGGCCGCCCCCACCTCCGCCGCGGCGGAGGGGGCGGCCCCGGCCGGGGACGCGAACCAGACAGCCGGTCTGGTGGCCCAGTTGGACCAGGTGCGCACCGCCCTCGGCGAGCGCACCGCGGACCTCCAGCGCCTCCAGGCCGAGTACCAGAACTACCGCCGTCGGGTCGAGCGCGACCGGATCGCGGTCAAGGAGATCGCCATCGCGAACCTCCTGACCGAGCTCCTGCCCGTGCTCGACGACATCGGCCGCGCGCGGGAACACGGCGAACTCCTCGGCGGCTTCAAGTCGGTGGCCGAGTCGCTGGAGACCGTCGCGGCGAAGATGGGCCTGCAGCAGTTCGGCAAGGAGGGCGAGCCCTTCGACCCGACGATCCACGAGGCCCTGATGCACTCGTACGCGCCCGACGTCACCGAGACGACGTGCGTGGCGATTCTGCAGCCGGGGTATCGCTTCGGCGAGCGCACCATCCGCCCCGCGCGGGTGGCCGTCGCCGAACCGCAGCCCGGTGCGCAGCCGGTGCAGGCCGAGGACGGCACCGAGGCCGGCGACGAGAAGGACAACGGCCCTGAGGAGGGCTGACGTAGACAGCGAGCGGAACACCGGAAAGGGGGCACGTCGAGGATGAGCACCAAGGACTTCATCGAGAAGGACTTCTACAAGGTCCTCGGCGTTCCCAAGGACGCCACCGAGGCCGAGATCAAGAAGGCGTACCGGAAGCTCGCCCGCGAGTTCCATCCGGACGCCAACAAGGGCAACGCCAAGGCGGAGGAGCGCTTCAAGGAGATCTCCGAGGCGAACGACATCCTCGGTGACCCCAAGAAGCGCAAGGAGTACGACGAAGCGCGCGCTCTTTTCGGCAACGGCGGCTTCCGTCCGGGCCCGGGCGCGGGCGGCTCGTTCAACTTCGACCTGGGCGACCTCTTCGGAGGCGGCGCCCAGGGCGGCGGCTCCCCCGGCGGTTTCGGCGGCGGCATCGGGGACGTCTTCGGCGGCCTGTTCAACCGAGGCGGCACGGGCGGTCCGACCCGTACCCAGCCCCGGCGCGGGCAGGACATCGACACCGAGGTCACCCTCACCTTCACCGAGGCGATCGAGGGGGCGACGGTCCCGCTGCGCATGTCCTCGCAGGCCCCCTGCAAAGCGTGCTCGGGAACCGGCGACAAGAACGGCACACCGCGCGTGTGCCCGACCTGCGTCGGCACCGGCCAGGTGGCGCGGGGCTCCGGCGGTGGGTTCTCCCTCACCGACCCGTGCCCGGACTGCAAGGGCCGCGGCCTGATCGCCGAGCATCCCTGCCTGGACTGCAAGGGCAGCGGCCGCGCCAAGTCGTCCCGGACCATGCAGGTCCGCATCCCCGCGGGGGTGACGGACGGGCAGCGCATCCGCCTGCGCGGCAAGGGCGGTCCGGGCGAACGGGGCGGCCCGTCGGGCGACCTGTACGTCGTCGTCCATGTCGGCGTGCACCCCGTCTTCGGCCGTAAGGAAGACAACCTGACGGTGACCGTGCCGGTGACGTTCACCGAGGCGGCACTCGGCGGCGAGATCAGGGTGCCGACGCTCGGTGGACCGTCCCTCACCCTGAAACTGCCGCCCGGCACGCCCAACGGCCGCACCATGCGGGCGCGGGGCAAGGGCGCGGTCCGCAAGGACGGCACTCGTGGCGACCTCCTGGTCACCGTCGAGGTGAGTGTCCCGAAGGACCTGTCGGGGAAGGCTCGTGACGCGCTGGAGGCGTATCGCGAGGCGACCGTGGGCGAGGACCCGCGGGCGGAGCTGTTCGAGGCCGCGAAGGGAGCCTGAGAGTGATGGACGGCCGTCGGCGTAACCCGTATGAACTGACCCAGGAGACCCCGGTCTACGTCATCTCGGTGGCGGCCCAGCTCTCCGGCCTGCACCCGCAGACCCTGCGTCAGTACGACCGTCTGGGCCTCGTCTCCCCCGACCGCACCGCCGGCCGGGGCCGACGCTACTCGGCCCGGGACATCGAACTGCTCCGCACGGTGCAGGCGCTGTCCCAGGACGAGGGCATCAACCTGGCCGGCATCAAGCGGATCATCGAGCTGGAGAACCAGGTCGCCGCCCTCCAGTCCCGCGTCGCGGAAATGGAAGCGGCCCTGGACGGCGCGGCGGCCGCGATGCAGCAGCGGGAAGCGGCGGTGCACGCCTCGTACCGGCGGGACCTGGTGCCGTACCAGGAGGTCCAGCAGACGAGCGCGTTGGTGGTCTGGCGGCCGAAGCGGCAGCAGTCGTCCGACTGAGGCGCACGTGTACGCGTGGACGCGCGTACACGAGGGAGGGGCGGCCTGGTGCCGCCCCTTTCGCATGCTCGTCGCTGCTGCCGGTCAGCCGCCCATGCCCAGGTCCGGCTTCGGCGGTTCGTAGCCGGGGGGCTGTTGCTGCGGCTGCCGGGCGGGCGCGGTGGGCGGACGGGCGGTGACGCCCGGGAGGCGGCCCGCCTGCCACAGGTGTGCGCCGGGGATGTTGGGGGCGGGGGCCGGCGTGGCGGCGGCAGGTTTCGGGGTGGCGGGCGCGGGGGCCGGCGCGAGGATCGACTCTGGGGCCGGACCGGTCTCCTGCCCTTGCTCTTGCGGTTTGTTCTGGCTCTGCTCCGGGCGGCGCCAGCGTTGCGGGATCTCGTTCGTGCGCCGGACGGCGTTCTCGTCGCCCGCTGCCGCCGCCGCGACGGCGCGTGCGCGCAGGGCGCTCTGGCGGGCGATCGGGGAGAAGCCGGGGGCGGCGTTCCCGGTCTCGGACGGCAGTCCGCGGATGCCCATCTGGTTCAGCTCGGCCTGGATCCCCGTCTCGGGGGCGAATATCTCGCGCGGCAACTGCCAGGAGGCGGCGCCGTCCACGTCGACGCGGTGTTCGTGGCCGTCGACGGCGAAGGTGAGGCCGTAGCCGATGTACTGGTCGTCCCGGTCGAACTGCAGGTCGCCGGAGATCTCGCCGCTCCGGTCGCGGACCTCGTTCGCGAGGACCTGGAGGGCGGGCGGGAGCGGGTTGGTGCGGCCGAGGCTGGTGACGTAGCCGTCGCCTTGGACCACCTTCTTCTCCTGGGTCTCCGGGTCGGCATAGGAGACCTGGAAGGCGGTCCTGTTCTCCTGCTCGTCCCAGTAGGTCTCGATGGCGCCCACCCGTGCCCTGACGAAGGTCAGCCGCTTCTCGCCGTCCTTTCCGTGGCCGTACTTCTCCTCCATCGCCGGGAACTGGACCTGGTGCTGCAGCGCCGACGGCGTCCCCGAACCGATGATCGTGACGTGGGCGTCGGGATTCTGCATCAGGAGGATCTCCGCGTTGGCGACGGCGGTTCCGCCGGTGCCCACGACGATCCACTTCTTCGCGACATGGGGGTCGAAACGGCTCTCGGCGACCTCGTCGCCCAGCAGCGCCCGGCCCGGCGCGGCCTCGCGGGCCGACTCCCACTTCTGCGTCGATTCGAGGGCGGTGAAGCAGTTGCCCATGCGGGCGGCGTCCGCGGTGCCCAGGCCGGAGGTGAGGGACTCGCGCAGCGACGGGTAGGAGTTCAGGGCGTCGAGGACGGTGCGGGCGTCCGCGTTTCCCCGTTCGGCCTGGGTCAGCCAGGCGCGTAGGTCGCCCGCTTCGAGAAGCCCCTGGCCCTCCTGGACCTCCTGGCCCTCCAGCTCCCGCAGGCGGTCGCCGATCAGACGGACGGCCTCGCTGTGGCTCTCCACGGCGGGGGCTTCGCGCGGCATTCCGGGGAGGATCTCCGGGGTCAGGCCGGTGGCGATGCTGGGGGTGCCGTCGCAGGCGACCCAGAGGGGGTCCGCGCTCTCCTTGCCGTCGGCGCCCAGGGGCCGGACCTCGGCGAGGAGTCCGCCGTTGCGACCGAGCCGCAGCCGGGCATGGCCGTTCACCATGTCGCCCTGGGTGGCCAGTTGGTCCTCCCAGACGCGGACGGCGTGGATGGAGATGCGCTGCCGGGGATCCTCGACCGCCGAGTACGGGTCGACGCCCATCCACTGGGCGAGATCCCGGTCCTGGTCCGCGGACTGGACGATGCCGTCGCCCGGGTCCAGGTGCCAGCGGCCGGCGCCGTCGATCAAGAGGGCGTCCGGACTGCGTCCGGTGAGGCTCGCTCCGCCGCCGATCACCACCTGCCGCAACGGGAACTGCCCGGCGGCGAGCTGCCCCTCCAGCGTCTGCACGGTGCGCTCGCTGACCTGGGCGCGGTAGCCCGCCCACGCCACGGCAGAGGCTTCCAACTCGTCGCGGGGGAGGGGGAGGCCGTTCTGGTCGTAGCCGGGGAGCGGCATGGTGATGTCCCGACGCCCGATGAACGCCTCGACCTGACGGTCGGCACGGAGGGCGGCGTCCCGGGATGCCTGGAGGGCGGTGGCGTCGGCGGGGGAGAGGTGTTCTATGGGGTGGGCGAGGGCGTCGACCAGGAGGCGGGCATCAGGCGAGAGGTGCGGCGTCGATGCGAAGAATCGCTTCCGGGCGGCGGCGTTCTGCGCCTGGAACGCTTCCTCGTCGGCCACGGCCGCCACCGGTCGCAGGCCTGTGTCGTCGAGCAGCGCCGAGAAGTCGGCCCGAGCCTGCATCCGCTCCTGCTCCGACAGGTCAGCCACGGGGTTGCGATCCGCGAGCCAGTTCAACTGACCGACGCGCCCATGATCCTGGCTCGACAGCTCGGGCCGGTCACCGATTTCGGTCCCCTGGTTCAGGAGATTCTCGCGGACCGGCGCAAGCCCTTGACCGGAACGGTCGCGCACGGCGACGAGTTCCCCCACCTCGTGGGCGAGAACGCGGGACAGGTGCTCGCTCGGCAGCCGGTCGGATATCTGCAGGAGGTAGTAGCCCGAGGTCGTGTTCGTCACCGTGTATGCGACGGTGCCCGTCTCCATCGGAATGGCATCCACGCAGATCTTGGCCGAACCGCCCTGGGAGTCCTGTAGAAGGAAGTGCTCTCGTTCTTCCTTTGTGCCCGCTACTTTATGGAATGCGCCGAAACGCTCCCCCAGGACGATGGATGCCACGGCTTTCAGATCGCGTTCCGCCGCTGCGACCAGTGTCGCCTGTCGGGCACGCAGCTGTGCGTCAGTCGCCTCTTCGGATTCCGGTAGCAGCACGTCCCCCGTACCTTCCGTCCACATCTTTATCAACGGCCCGTAGGATCATGTCATGTTGACTGCGCGCTCAGCCTTCGAAGCCCACCTCTACATGGATCTGCATCCCTGTGAGTGCGGTTCTGGTGACTTCGATCGGCAGCATCGGCTGGAGCAGCACGGGGACGATCTCGTGGCGGTGTACGAGGGTGCGTGCCGACAGTGCGGCACGACTCGTCGTTTCGCCTTCCGGATGGCGGAGGAGGTGCCGCCGCCTCCGCCCGCTTTCGGGGGACCTGAGCCGTCGCAGATCATCGACCCAGGGGAGTTCCTCGACGTCGCTTTCCGGATCGCGGAATCCACGGGGGTTCAGCTTCTCAACGCGCCTGAATCCGAGCATTACAAGCATCGCGAGGCTGTGGCTTATGTGCTCGCCGCTTACGAAGAGGTCGTCAAGTTCATTCCGCCGGGACAGGATGCGGTTCCCGCCAGCGCTTTTGTTTCCGAGGTGGGTAAGGGGCGCTATCAGCGGGAGCCCGGCAACTTCCGCCGTGAGGTACTCGAACTGAGCATCAGGAACTCACGAGCTGTGCTCGCCGATATCGACAGGGCCGGCGCTCCGCCCTCCGGTACCGGCCCCACCGACTGACGGGCTCACCCGGCAGCGTTGATCACGCCGACTGCCGCTTGGCGTGCTCGAGGAGGGCGGCCAGGGTTTCCGGGGCGGTGGAGAGGATGGTGTCCGGGGTGTCGCTCTCGCGGAGGCGGATCATTCCGTCGGGGGTGGGGGCGAGGTAGAGGCAGTTGCTTTCGGGGCCGCCGCTGAACGTCGACTTCTGCCAGCGCAGTTCGGGCATTCGGGCCTCCTAGAGCGTGTAGAGCAGGTGCTGGATCAGGGCGAGTGAGTCCTTCACCGAGTGTGCTTCGGGGGCCAACGATACGTCGACAGGGTGTAGGGCGTTTTCCGTGAGGCGCTCGAACAGGGCGTCGTACTGCTGTAGTTGGGCCGGTTGACGCAGGTAGTCGGAGCCGGTCGCCCGGTCGAGGATCACTGTACCGAGCCGCGTTGTGGCGGGGATGGCGTGGACGAAGTTGCCGCTCAGGGCCGCGTACGCCTGTGCGCTGAACGGATAGATCTGGATGGTCACGTTGGGCAGTCGGGCCAGTTCGATGAGCCGCACCAACTGTTCGCGGACGACTCGGACGCTACCGAACCGCATGTGCAGTGCCGCCTCGTGGATCACGGCGTGGACGGTCGGCGGGTTCTCGCGGGTGAGGACATGCTGCCGTTCCAGGCGGAATCCCAGCCCGTGCTCAAGGTTCTCGAACCCCAGCTTCGGGCTGTTGAAGATGGCCCGCGCGTAGTCGGCGGTCTGGAAGAGTCCCGGGACGAAGAAGGACTCGTGCAGCCGTAGCGTCTCGGCTTCGTTCTCCAACTCGGCCAGGTTGAGTGCGGCGGACCCGAGGTGCTTCTTGTAAGCGCTCCACCAGCCCTTACCGGTTGCCTCGGACATGGCGACCAAGAACTCGACGTAGGGCGTATCTGTACAACCATAGAGGTTGCAGAGCTCACGCAGGCGTGGGGTCAGGATGCTCGTCTTGGCGGTTTCGATCTGGCTGAGTTGAACCCGGCCCATGTTGATCTGTTCGGCCGCCTCACCTGCGGTCAATCCCGCTTGTTCGCGCAGGTGTTTGAGTTCGAAGCCGAGTCGCCGCTGACGCTCGCTGATGGTCGTGCGCAGTCCCACGGGGCTCTCCTTGTCGGCGTATCCAAAGTCTGCCGTGGTGGGCGTGATTGGTCCACCGAAAGGGTGAATGGGTTGTTAATGAAAGCCCCATCCGCTTACCGTTCGTTGGTAGTTACTCACGCAGAGCCCGTAAGCCGACAGAGCACCCGCACCCCGTGGGCGACGCCATCGCCGGGCATGCAAAGGAGCCGCGCCTCATGAACCCCGCTCGCCGAGCCGCGCACCGTGCCGCGCAACTCACCCACGAATACAGCCTGTTCGCCCCCGCCGACGTCACCTCGCCTCGCGTGTGTCGGGACTTCGTGCGGGCCGTTCTCTTCACGCACGACCGGGAGGTCCTCGTCATGCCGGCGGCGCTCTGCACCTCGGAACTCGTGACGAACGTGCATCTGCACACCAAGGGTGCCGCCATGCTCCGGATCCGGCTGACCCCGGCCCGTCTCCGGGTGAGCGTCTTCGACGAGAGTCCGGACCCGCCGGTCGTGGCCCGGCCCGCCGCAGGGGCCGTCGCCTGTTGGGGGAGAGGGCTGGCCCTTGTGGAGGAGATGGCGGACGGGTGGGGTGTGGCCGATGAGCGGGCGGGGCGGTATGCGAAGGGGGTGTGGTTCGAGCTGGGTGCGGGCGGTGGATCCTTCCGCTGTCGCTCGAACGGGTGAACAGGAAGGCTTCCCCCTGTTCCTGTTCGGACGTATTGCCGTACCTACCGTGATCGCGTCGCTCGTGGCCCAAGGGACGTCAAGCCCACACTTGAGGAGGTGATGCCGCCATGACCGCTCTTGCGCACGAGAGGCCCGAGCCCATGCCTGAGACCAGGATCGAGCCCGTGTCCACGCCTGAGAACGGCCCCGACCTGGACCAGGTCGTGTGGCAGGCATGGAAGGCCATGGAACTCCCCGAGGGCTACCGCGCTGAGATCATCGAGGGAGCCGTCGAGGTGTCGCCCACCGGACGTCTGTCACACGCTCGGATCGTCAATCGCCTGCGCGATGCGCTGGCTCGCTACTTGGGAGAGGGAGAGTACGCGGCGTATCAGGACACCAATGTCGTCTTCCGGCGCAAGGTGTGGATTCCCGATGTACTCGTCGCCCCGGAGGATCTGGATCCGTATGCGGACGACGACGAACTTGGCGTCGATGCGGCGGCGGTCCGGCTCGTCGTGGAGGTCGCCTCACGCGGCAAGCGCGACCAGGACCGCGACCACGTCCGTAAGCGCCGTGAGTACGCCCGCGCCGGTGTTCCCGTCTACGTCCTCATCGACGACTACCACGACCAGGGTGCCGTCACCCTGTTCATCGGGCCTCAGCCCGGCAAGGCCGACTGGGAGGACGTTCACCGCGTCCCCTACGGCACCGACGTCACCCTCCCGAAAGGCCCCGCCAAGGGGTTTGTCATCGGTGAGGCGATCACCGGGCCCAAGCGGGGCTGAAGCTGCTCAGCCCAGCTGTTCCGTCGTGCCGTCCGGGTGGATGAGGAGGCGGATCGCGCCGCCGTAGCGGTTGTCGGTGATGGTGGCCGGGGTGGGTGCGCCGAGTTGCTGGGCGCGCTGTTGGAGGATCGACAGGACGACGTCCTGGATGTCGCCGTAGGGCGGAGCCGTGACCGGGACGCCGTCGATCAGACCGGCGTTGGGGGAGAAGACGTGCACCTGGGCGTCCGCCGTGGCCGGAGGCGGGGGTGTGGGCGTCGGTTCGGTCATCGGGGCGGTGGGTTCCTTCCGGCTCAGGCGCTCTTCGCCTCGTCCGGCTCGGGTCGGCCGGGCAGGACGGGGACGGCAGGGACGGCGGCGACGTCGGGGAGGGCAGCGGCGTCGGGGACGTCGGGGACGTCCACGGTGCGAGCGTACGTGCCACGGGCGAGGCGTTGTAGGCGGCCCGACTTGACCAGGGCGGACAGGACGTTGCTGATCGTCTTCGAGGGGTCGCCGTAGACGCCGGGCGGCAGCGCGCGCAGGACGTCGCGGGAGGAGAAGGGGCCCGGGAAGGTGGTCACGGCGGTTTCGACGGCGGCGCGGATGCTGGGGGTGTCGGGCGGCGTGCCGTGGGCGGCCTGGCCCGGGGCGGCGGGCGACGTCTTGCCGGCCGGGGCCGGGTGCGGGAGGCAGGCGCGGACGCCCTGGAGCGCGGTGCGGATCGGCTCCAGGTGGACTTCGTCGCCGGCCGAGGTCGCGGCGAGCATCGTCGCCACCTTCTCGATGTTGGCGAGCGCGGAGGCCAGTTCGCGCAGCAGCGGTTCCAGGAAGTCGCGGCGCAGCGCCGCCACCGGGTCGGTGGTGGCGAGCTCGACGGAGACCGAGCCGGTCAGGGCGCGGAGGGGGGCGGCGGTGTCGGCGGCGGCCTCGGCGGGGTCGTCGCGGCAGCCCTCCGAGGCCACCGCCTCCACGGCCTTCCGCACGGCGCGCAGGTGCTCCGGCAGCTCCGGTGCGATGTCGCCGCCGGGCACGCTCGCCAGCATCGTGACCAACTGCTCCAGGCGGTCGAGCGTGGGCAGGGCGGAGCGGATCAGCGGGACCAGCAGGGCCTGGCGCACGGCCTGGGCGGGATCCTCGTACGAGAAGGCGATCCGCTGCCCGGACTCGGCCGATGGCATGTCCTCGCTCCTGCTTTCCGGGTGGGAGTGTCCGTGTGTCCGCCGTGCGGCGGTGTGCTCGTGCAATTGCCTGGGTATCGCGGGCAACTCGCGGCGCAGCGCGGCCATTTGTTCCTGACGGGCGTCGAACGCGTCGAGGATGCGTGCCAGTTCGGGCTGACCGCGCTCGGCGGCGTGTCGGGCGGCCGCGTCGGTGGTGCGGGAGCGCAGGCGGAGGAGGCGGCGGGAGGCGTCTCCCGAGCCGGGGCCCTCGCCGGTGTTGTGGGTCGGGAGGTTGCCGTTGGCGTCGCCGGTGCCGAGCGTTCGGCGGATCCAGCGGCGGTCCTCGAGCGTCGTCGCGGCCGTGTAGCCGGACGGCTCCGCGTGTGCGATCGCGTCCTGGAGGCACTCCTGCCACAACGGGCACGAAGCGCACAGGTCGCGGGCGGTGCGCAGCAGGACGAGGTGCTGGTGGCGCTGTTCGGGAGAGATGTCCGGGATGCCGGTCGATGTCTCGGTCGACGCTTCCAGCAGCGGGTGCTGGAAGACGTCCGGTCGGCGCTGGCAGGGCAGGGCGGCGTCCGGTATGTGAGCTCCCGGCCCATGTACCGGTCCGCGCGTCGGCCGCGCGTGCAGCACCGTATGGCTGGCCATACGCATGTGTGTAGTCCCCCGTGGTGATCCGTGATCGGAGGGGACTCTAGAACGACCCGTCAAGCCGGTGCAACGCATCTGCAAAGCATGTGCCGATCTGGCACAGTGACGAGACGAAAAGTTCACACGGACCTCAACTGTCCGCCGGGTCACCGGCTTTGCGGGGCCGCAGGCGGCCAAGTGCCTGGCGGGTACGGGATGCAAGGGCTTTCGCGCTGTTGCCGCGCAAGGCCAGTACGCCCATCACTCCCAGGAAACCGAGCGGTACGCCCGCTTCGGGCAGGAACATTCCGACGACGGACGCGATGACGAGGATCACATCCGCGAGCACGACGGTGACGCCGCGTCGGCCCGGGTGGTCCTTCACCATCCACGCGCCGAGGAGCGCCATGCCGGCGAGCGCCCAGTAGCCGAAGGCGGCCTGGCCGGTGACGGTCGAACTCGTGGACATACGGGCCGAGTCGCCCACGGCGGAGAACAGCCCGGTGAACGCGGCCGAGAGGATCGTCGCCCCGAGGCCCAGGAGGAGCTGGCCACGGCGGCGGAGCAGCCAGACCAACGCGCCGAGGACGATCAACGCGCAGACCGTGATGAAGCTGGAGCCGCTCTCGGAGGCGATGGCGAAGAGTGTGTAGGCGGCGGCGAGGCCGAAGACGATGCGGGGGAGGAGCTTGACCGCCCAGGAGTCGTTCTCGTCCTGGTGGAGGAGGCGGCGGAGGTGGGTGAGCCCCCTGGCGGCGGTGCGCTTGTCCGGTCGGCCGGCGTCGCGCTTCCGGTCGGCGCGGGGCTTCGCGTGCGGGGTGCGCGGGGTGCGGTTCATGGGCCGGGTCATCGGGTCACACCCCCATTCCGGAGTCGCGTGACTGCTCGGGGGCCGGAGGGGCCTGCGGGGCGGCCGCGGGGGCGATCGACTTCGGCTGGGGGGCGACGCCCGGCAGGAAGCCATGGGTGGAGGCGACGCCGGCGGTCTTCACCGGGTTGGTCGGAGGCTGGGGCGCCGCCGGTCCCGCCTTGGCGTTCACCGCGACGCCGGGGAGGTACTGGCCGTGGGCGCCGACGGCCTTGGACGGTGCTGTCGGCTGCGAGTCCTGTTCCCGGCCGGGGAGTTCGGCCGCCGGCGCCGGGAGGGTGGGCGACTCGGGGAGGGCCGGTCCCGTCTCGGAGTCGACTTCGGCGTCCGGGACGTACCGGCCGTGGGTGCCGGAGGCCTCCGGCAGGGCTGCCACCTGGGAGTCCCATCCTCGACCGCGGAGGTCGGCCGCCCACTCCCGGTCCTCGAGACCGGGCAGCGTGACCTCGTGATCAGGGCGCAGGACCTTGATCTCCTCGACGAGTCTCTCCACGTCGGCCGCGCGGGCGGGGCCGTCCATGGTCGCCACCCGGGCGCACACCTCCAGGACGGCGGCGCGCTGGGCCTCGGGGGTGGGGAGCGCCGCAAGCTGCTCCAGGTCCAGGTAGCCGGCCTTGGTCAGCGGCGTGTACTTGGCGTCGTTCTCCTTGGTCGCGAAGGTGTGGACCTGTGCGCGGACGGCCTGGGAGGCCAGCAACTCCTGCGTCTCCGGGGCGAGATCCGCGTACTTCTGCGTCGGCGCCGGGTACATGAACTGGATGATGTCGAGCTTGCCGTCCTGGCGGAGCTGCCGGGACTCCGTCTGGAAGGCGACGGTGTTCGGGTTGAGCTCGGACATGAAGAAGAGGGCTTCGTGCTCCGTCTTCGCGGCGTACTTCTCGGAGAGGGTGCCCCAGGCTTCGTAGGCGAAGTCCCTGCCCTCGTCCTTGGTCAGCTTGAGTTCGTTCTGCACCTGGGGGTCCCACAGGTGGAGTTCGCCCAGGGCCTTACCGCCAGGAGTGCCCTCCAGGTACCGCAAGGTCTCCGGGACGATCGAGTTCTGCGCCTCCGTGTAGGCGGCCGCCATGTGCATGCTGTAGAGCGCTTCCCCGGTATGCACGTCGAGGTCGGGGTGGTCTTCCAGTTGGTAGGACCAGAAGGTCGACCGGGTGTCCGGGGCGGGAAGATCGACGTCTTGGGCGGCTGCAAGATTCCTGAGCCGTATGCGGAGCTGTTCCCGGTACTTGTCGGGGGGCAGACCGCTGATGCCGTCGCGCAGCCTCTTTCCGATCCGCCTGGCCTCGGCAGGTGTCAGGGCGGCCTCGCCCGTCCGCTGGCGGTCACGGGCATCGTCGAGGACCTGGTCCGAGACATGTACCTGGATCACACGGCCTCCGGCGGATAGCAGTCGACGTTGATGCGCGCGCTTCGCAGCTCGCCCGGCACCAGGGCGGATCCCAGGCTGATGGTGAGTACGGTGATGCGTCCTTCCGGACCGTCCTCGCGCCATACGGCCATGCGATAGGGGTCCATGTCCTCCATGCGGAGGTCGCGGGGCATGAGCCAGTGCCGGTCGTGGGGCGGTTCCGGGAAGGTGGGGTCGTCCCAGGCGCCGGCGAAGGCAGGGTCACCGAGTACGGGGCGTGCCGCCTCCAAGTACGCGGCCCAGGTCCTGGCCGCCTGGGCGAGGACCTCCTCGTTCTCGGACGTGTTCTCTGCCCACATGTCCCAGCTGGTCCAACTGAGCTGCTTGACCGGTGCCCAGCCAGCCTCGCGCACCGGGTAGAGCCCGAAGTCCTGGCCCGTCGCGCTGCGTACCGTCAGTACCCGCTCCGCCGACGTCGGCGTCCAGCCGAACAGCGCGCACCAGTCGTCCAGCGCCTGACCGGGGTTCGGCGGGCCGGCCCAGACGGCGGGCCAGTCCACGTGCTCGAGTGCCTTGAACTCCTCGGCCAGTTGTCCGGGGCTGCAGTCGATCCTGAGGGTCGTCATCGCCTGTCACCTTCCTCGCGTTCCGCACGGCTGCGGTTCATCCGTGCCGCGCCCGCCGTCGGGACTCCGCGTGGGCGGGGTCGTGGCAGGCGAGACCGATCCTCGCATCGGCCGGTACCGGACCCCTTCGTGCCGTCGCGCCGCGCGTCATCCTCAGCTCGAAGACCGGCGCCTGGGGCACCCGGAACCGCCACACCGCGACGCGGTACGGATCCTGGTGCTCCGCGCGCCACCGGGCGTCGGGCCACGCCCCCGGACCCGGCAGCTCCGGGAAGTCGGGCGTGTCCCAGGAGCCGTCCCAGACCGGGTTGCCCAGCAGGCCGCGCAGGGCGGTCAGGCAGGCGGCCCAGCGGGCCTCGGCCAGATCGGTGACCTGCTGGTTCTCGTCCGTGTCCCGGGCCCGGGCCGCCCACACCGTGTGGTCGATCCGGGTCACCGGGCGGGCCGGTGCCGCCGAGGCCAGGTGCAGGCGGCCGCCCAGGGCCGTGCGGACCCGCAGGCCGCCCTCGAACCACAGCGGCTGCCATTCGAAGCCCGCGCACCAGGCCGCCCGCTTCTCCTTGTCCTCCGGGACACCCGCCCACACCGTCGGCCAGTCCACGCCGATGAGCCGCTCCAGTTCCGCGACCAGTTGGCCGGGAGTGCGATCGGCGGTCAGGGCGGGCATCGGTGGCTCCTCGGAGGCTTACGGGCGAGTGGGCAGGGTCAGACGCGGCCGCTGGGACCGCGGGGGTCCCGGGGCGGCGGGGGTGAGGGCAGGGACGGGGTTGCGGGCGGCGGTGTGGGTGCGGGGCGCGGAGCCGACGGCGCGGCCTGCTGCTGAGGCTGCTGCGGAGCCGGAGCGGTTGCGGGAGCAGGGGCGGGCATCGGGCGAGGTTCGGACGGGGGCGCCGGCTGCGCGGCGGGCTGGCTGCCGCCGCTGACCCGGCGACCGCGCGTCGGCGCGGGGGACGACTCCGGCTCCGGCGCCTGCCGTGCCTCGAAGTCCTCCCGGGTCATCTCGTGCTGCTTGCGCGTCGTCTCCGCCGTCTGGTGCTGGGTCTTGCGCTGCTCGCGCTTGGACTGACCGATCCAGCCCCACTGCTGCATCTTGTCCCGGCCCCTGCCACCGGCGACGACCCTGTCGACGCCCTTCGCCGCGCCGCCCGCGACCCCGCCTGCGACGCGGCCCGAGGTCTTGGCGGCGGACGCGGCGAGGCCCGGCGCCATGGCGGTCACCTTGCCCGCGGTGTCGCGGATGCCGAGCACGTCCTCGCCGCCCGCGACCTGCGGGGTGAAGTTCCCGCCGAGCAGTTTCTTCAGCATCATCACGATGGCGATGGTCACCAGGAGCAGCATGAGCAGCTGGGTGCCCAGGGCGACCTTGGCCGGCAGGATCATCTGGTACAGCACCAGCAGCACGGTCAGGATCACGCCGAAGCCCGCCCGCAGCACAAAGCTGTGGATGAACGTCTCCAGCCAGCTCTTCAGCAGCTTCTGCTGCGAGGGGTGGATGCCGATGGTGGCCACCAGCGGCAGCAGGATGACGAGGATCAGGGTGACCGCATGCCACAGCAGGGTCAGGCCGCTCAGGACGATGACCATCAGACCGACGATGAGCGCGGCGATGATGGAGTAGAAGGCGAGCCCCACCCGGTTGCCGGCGTTCTTGCCTGCCCAGTCGTCGAAGGCGACCGGGTAGACGTGCATGTCGTCGACCTCTTCGCCCTTGTCCTTGCCGCCCGCGATCTCCCGTCGGATGGGTTTCCACACGTCGTCGAACTTGTTGAGCTTCTTGTCGCTGAACGCGTCGATGTTCGTTTTCGACTGGGCCGCGAGCTGGATCACCCGCAGGTCCTCGCAGCGGGCCCCCTTGCCCCAGTCGCAGGTCATGCCCTTCTCGGCGGGGATGCAGACGCCGTTCCTGATCTCGCCGCCGCCTTCGTTCTTGAAGATGCAGTTGTTGCCCGCGTCACCGAACTGCCCGAGGGCCCACGGCCGGAAGACGAGGGTGTCGTACATGGCGCAGCTGGAGATGCGCAGGCCACGGTTGTAGGCGCCCTTGTCCAGGTCGCACGGCGACTGGGTCTCGCCCGAGACACCGGCGAGGACGACCTCCGTCAGCGAGGAGTTGGCCTGGGCGATGTAGGAGTCGGCGGTGCTCACGAACTTGTCGTAGTTGCCGCCTGTCAGGAACGCGGTGACGGCGATGATCGTCAACGCCGACCAGGAGATGCCGGCCCACACCTCACGCATGTCGCCCTTGCGCCACTTGGTGAACACCCACAGGCCGACCAGCAGGATCATCACCGGCACGGCCGGACGCAGCACGTTCTCCTTCAGCGTCGTCACGACGCTGTCGCGGCCCTCGTAGAGACCGGCGAGCGGGCTGGGGTTGGACGCGGACTCCTTGATGGAGATGGCGGCCCGGGTGAGGATCTTGGTGCCGTTGAGGATGGAGTCGGCGATGCCGTTGTTGATGTACGACATCACCGAGCAGTCGTCGGCACCGTTGCCCAAGTTCCAGTCGCTGTCGCTCTCGGAGGCGTCGCCCCGGCCCTTGAAGGTCTGGGACCAGTTCATGCCGCGCATGCCGTTGAGTTCGTACATCGTGTACGTGTCGGGCGGGTTCGGCATCTTCACCGCGCCGGTCGTCGTCCCGGATGCGTCCAGGAGCGTCGTCGACTGCTTGGTGTCCTGGTCCCACTGCATGACGGCGGCGAACATGGACTCGCCGTTGGTGCCCGGCGTGTCCATCTGGTAGCTGTCGTCGCCCGTGAATTCGCAGGAGAAGCCCGCGTACGCCGGGGTCGGCATGGCCAGCGAGACGGCCGTCAGGGTCAGCGCCACGAAGACGACTGCGCGGACGGCTGTGGCGGCCTTGGTGAGGGCCCGTTGCAACGCTTTGCGCGAGGGCATCTGGATTCTGGATTCCTTCGGGAACGCGGGAACGGAGAGAGGAGCCGAAAGGGCGGGCCGGTTCAGCTCGGGAAGTAGTCGCTCAGCACGCAGCCGTCGACGAGGGCCGGACTCTTCTGGAAGCCGCTCGGCGCGGAGAAGTCCGGATCGCAGGTCAGGAACAGCAGCTCGGATTTCTGCAGTTCCTGGATGGCCTGGCTCCCGACCGGAACGACGGCGAAGTCCTGGCCGATCGCGAACTGGTCGTTGTTCGCCTTGGCCGCGGTCTGGAACTTCTTCATGTCTGCCACGGACAGGAGGGTGATCAGGTCACCGGATGCGTCGCTGCACGCGCCCCGTTCCTTGATGCCCCAGGACGGGTCCGCCGCCTTGTCTGCGCCCCACGCCTTGTCGCCGCCCTCATGGTCGGCGTCGTAGTCGGCACCCGTCTGGAGGTTCAGGCAGGAGGTGTACTTGTTCAGGTAGTAGGCGATGGACGCCATGTCCGACGCCTTGGGCAGGCCGCCGCCCGCGTCCTGCCCGAGGACGCCGGAGAGACCGGCGGCCGGGCTCTCGCCCCCGCTGTTCTGGGCCTTGTCGTCGCTCCCGCACGCCCCCACCGCCGTCAACGCGACGAGGGTGGCGCCGATCGCGAGCGCTCGCTTGATTCGCATGGTGTCCGTCCTCAGTGCTGATGGGGGTTGGTCGGCGGCGGGTTCGCGCGCGGTCATACCGGCTGGGTGGCCGCGTTCTGATCTGAGCGTTGTGCCGTGGCCGGGTCCTCCTCGACCTCCTGGAGGAACGTCCAGTCCCACACGCTCAGGGGCGGGTTGACGCCCTGCCGGGCCGGGCGGGTGGTGCCGTTGGTGTCCGTGGCGGCCAGGATCTCCTTGAAGACCAGGTCGACGGCGACCGTGCCGACGCGTTTGTCGGCGTCGCGCTGGAGGCAGACGCCCGTGCGGAGTTCCTGGAGGGCCGCGATGACCTTCGGGTCGTTCTCCGGGCGGCCCAGGAGCGGGGCCACCAGGGACGCCTCCTGCGCCGACTTCTGCTTGAAGGCGAAGACCGTGTGGATCTGGTTGGCGCCGCCGCTGCGGGCCTCGGAGTCCTCGATCTGGACCAGGTCGATGGCCTGCTGGGTGATCAGGACGGTGACCGCGAGGTAGGAACGGCCCTGCTTCAGCGCGCGGCGCATCAGGTCGCGGCCGGACTCGGTCGCGGTGACGACGTACGCCTCGTCGACGAAGAGCGCCTTCGGGCGCAGCCCGATCTCGCCGGTCACCGGGTTCTTCTCATAGCCGACGTCGAGCATCTGGCTGCCCAGCTCCACGACCGCCATCAGGGCCGTGGCCGCGAGGCGTTCCGCCGGGTTCCAGCTGCGCGGGTCGGAGGCCGCGGGGGACTGGAAACCGCGCAGGGTGATGACCGTGCGCCGCTTGCGCATGCTGGACAGCGGCTGCGGGCGCTCGGCGAAGGAGAGCCGGGCGTACGGGAGCGTGCGCAGCTCCGTGAGGAGCATCTGCGCGAGCTTCAGGTCCTTGATCGCCTCCCGGTCGCCGGACGCCACCGCCTGGTCGTACGCCGCCACGACCTCGTCCACGACCTGCCACAACGTCGGGCGGGGGACGGCGAGTTCGGCGTCGCGGGCCGTGTGGCCCTGCTCGACCGCCTGGCGGATCGCGGAGTTGTAGCGGCCGATGACCGTCGCCATGCCCTCGATGACGGGGAGGCGGACGCGCTGGTAGTCGTCGTCGCCGAGGAAGCCCCGGAGCATGGACTCGGCGAGGAGGCGGCCTGCGGGGACGTCCCGGGCGATGACCCACGGGTCCAGGACGCCCGCCTGGCCCTTGAGGAGGTCGACGACCTCCGTCTCGGCCCAGAACTCGGGGTTCACCGGCTGGAACCGGCTCTGCTCGGTGCCGAGGAGGCCCGTCTCCGCGTCGCTCGCGAAGGCCGGGTCGTTCACCTGGGAGCCGAAGGCCAGGTAGTAGCACAGCTGGGCGAAGTCGGTCTTCGGGTCGATGACCAGACAGCGGACGCCCGACTCCGACTCCTCGTAGAACTTCTGGAGGGCGAGGGAGGACTTTCCACCACCCGACGCGCCGACGATCGCCAGGCCACCGCCGTCGTTGCGGGCCGGGCCGACGTGCAGCGAGTAGTGGACCGGCATCTTGCCCGCCCAGCCGACCAGGTTGCCGACCCAGCCCAGCCGCTTGCCGGACCGCTGCTCGGGGTTGTCGCCCAACTCCGTGCCCGCGGTGGGGAGTCCGGCGCCCAACTGCTCGACCTCCTGCAACCTCAGGTACGGAGCGATCGGCAACTTGGGCGCGTCACCCGGGAGTTGGGACTGGAGCAGCCGCCACTGCTGACGGGTCGGGCGCAGCAGCGTGACCTTCAGGTCCTGCTTGAACTGCATCTCCAGCACCCGGCGCCGCCGCTCCAGCTCCTTCACGTCGTGCGCCGAGATCGTGAAGCGGATCTGCGCCTCCATGCCCGGCATCTTGTGCTCGTCGATGTCGTCGACGAGCTCCTGTGCGCGGGTGACCTGCGTGGCCAGCTTGGTGTCGGGGCTGCGGCCGGAGTTGGCCATGTCGTTCATCTCGTCGACCAGGTTGCCGCGGATCTTGTCGGCGCGGTCCTTGAACTTCAGGTACGGGATGAGCGTGAACCGCATGTCGATCTCGACCGGGAACTCCACGTGCTGGGCGGCGTAACGGGCCCACGCCGTGGACTGGCGGAAGCGGGTCTCGGCCGGCCAGTTGGCGGCGACGAGCGTCGTCGTGTAGCTGGTCTGCTGCTCGCCCGTCACCTCGTCGTACTGGTTCAGCACGATGTGCGTCTTGCGGTTCTCGCCGGAGAAGTCGACGACCAGGTCGAACTGGTCGGGGCCCCACGCGCGCGAGCCGAGCACCGGCTCCGGCGGGACCGGGAGGTCGCCGTGCAGCGGCTTGCGGATCAGCCAGACGAGCTCCTCGCGGCTGAGCGGGGTGCCCTTGAGGCCCTCCAGGCTCTCGTGGACCTCGACGGCCGTCTGCGTCCACTCGGCGAGGACGTGCGGGGAGAGGTACTCGTCCGCGACGCCGGTCGCGGTGGCGGCGGCGTGGTCGGCGGCGCCGCGGACGCCCTGGAGGAGACCGGGCTCGTCGTACGGCTCGTCGTCCTGGGCGAGGACGCCGCTGCCGCCGTTGGTGCGCTTCAGCGAGCCCAGCTTCACCAGCAGGATGTTGCGCTCCCGCTTGGCGCCGATGCGCTCCTGGTACTCGGCCTTGCGCAGGTTGTACGCCTTGTAGTTGTCGGTCGGCTCCCAGGCGATCGCGTTCAGCTCCTCCGCCCAGGTCAGCGCGGTGATCGGCTGGTAGACCTTGCGGTAGTGGCACTCGACGTTGCGGTCGCCGCGGGCCAGGTTGAGCAGACCGCGGGCCGGGCCCTCGGCCATCGCCTGGAGCTCGCCGGCGTTCAGGTACTCGTCGATGGCGTTGGGCAGGACCATGCCCGTCCACACCGAGTCGCCGTGCACGAAGATCATGTCGTCGGCGTAGCGGTAGGGGAGGCGGAGGTCCTCGCGGCGGGCGTGGGCCGAGGAGCCGGACGGCTTGGAGCGGCCCGAGGACGACCGGTTCGAGCCGCCCTGGCCGCCCTGGCCGTTCTTCTTGCTCGACGTGGCGGCCATGATCATGGCGACCACGAAGAAGGCGGCCGCCCCGCCCAGAAGGATCAGCATGAACATGGGGGAGTCATCCTGCGGTAGTTGGCGTGTAAGAGGTCAGCGGTGGCGATGGCGGTGGCTCGGCGGGTGGTTGGGCACGTGGCTCGGTGGTGTGGCTCATCGATAGGTGGAGAAGGCGCTGCCGCGCTCTGCGGCGGCCCGGCGGGCGGCCTCGTAGCGGGCCTGCCAGCGCGGCGAACCGGGGGTGAAGAGGATGACCTGCCAGTGCAGTTGCTCCGGCTCCTGGTCGGCAGAGAGGCCCTGCAGACGCTTGGGCTGAAACCACCAGTCGGTCCACACCACGATCTGCTGGCTCAGAGTGAGCGCCGAGGGCAGCGGCCGGCCCCAGACGAAGTAGACGGCGAACGGCGGCCCGAAGTAGAGGATCGACGTCCACATCGACATGCCGAGGAAGGGCAGGAACGCCGACATCGTGAACAGCGTGATGAGCCAGAGCAGCCCGAAGCCGAAGGCCGCGCCCAGTGCGGGCAGCAGCAGGCCCGGCAGCGGGATGTTGCCCCAGTTCCAGATCCGCTTGGGTCGGTTGACCAGATCGGTGTGGTCGTACGCGACCAGCGGCTCCGGTGGTGCCTCCTGGCTCATGTCTGTGAACTCCCTTGGTAGGGACAGCTACTGACGGTCCATCCGAAAACGCACGTCAGCCGTTGCCGCCGCCGATCTGGCCGCCGAGGTCGATGAGCAGACCGGCGAGGCCGGTGGCGCCGCCGATGATGAGCGCGGCGAGCGCGATCATGCCGAAGCCCTGGAAGGCCTCGCGCATGCCGTCGCCGCGCTTCATCGACAGAAGCATGCGGATGCCGAGGATCAGGAGGGCGATGACGGCGACCATCGTGCCGGCGTTGCGGAGGATCGTCTCGATCTCTCCGAACATGTCCTCCATCGTGGTGGCGGCCAGGTACACGGTGTTTCCTCTCGGGTGGTGAAGCAGTGGGTGAGCGAATGCGGGTCAGGAAGCGTCGGGTTATCGGCCCTTGGGCGACTGGGTGGTCGTGGGGGCGGACGCGGAAGCGGAGGACGAGGGACCGGCCGAGGGTGAGGCGGTGCCGGTGGCGGCGCCCGTGTCCCCGCCGGTGTCGGCCCGTCCGCCCTGTGAGTCGAGCACACCGCCGCGGATGTCCTTGATGAACCAGCCCTGGGCCGTGTTCACCACCGTCATCCGATAGGCGCGGCGCACCGTCTCGCTCTTCGGATCGCCCCAGTCGACGACCACGCGCACCTCGACGGCCTGTCCGACGGGGTAGGTGTAGGGGTTGGTCTTCTGCAGACCCGTCGGGACGAGCGTGACGACGTCGTTGATCGCCGGGGTCGCCAGCCGGCCGGACAGGCCCGACGTGGCCGACTGCGAGGCGTCGGTCGTGGTGAACCGGGCCATGGCTGTCGCGTCGGAGGCGCCCCAGGCCGCGAAGTAGCCCGGCAGCACTTTCTGCTGGAGCTGCTGTGCCAGGGCGTCGTCCACGACCTCGTCGTCCTGGTCCAGCTCCGGCACGTCCGCGCGGGCAGGCAGCGGCATCTGGCCGACGTCGCCGGCGACGCGCATGCCCTCGCCCGTCGTGAGGTTCTTCACGTACACCGGGACGGTGAGCGTGGTGAGCGTGCCGTCGTCGGTGCGGACCTGGACGCCGATGTAGCGGCCGTGGTCGCCGTACTCGGGAAGCTTCTCGGCGGTCCCGTCCCAGGTGGCGGAGACGGCGGTGGAGGTTCCCTCGCCGCTCCAGCCGCACTCGGCGTCGACGCCGGAGGACGCGTAGCGAGCGAGGTTCACCCGGCGGGCGGACGCGGTCTCCGGGGAGAACGTCATGCACAGCAGGGCGTACTGCTCCGCGAAGGTCGCCGCCTGCTGGGTGGGGAAGTCGGTGAGGCGGTACTTGTTCACATCGGCGGTGTCCAGCCCGGCGGTCGAGGGCCCGGACGACTTGCCGACCACCAGTCCCATCACGCCGCAGGAGCCCAGCGCGAACACACACGTGGTGATCAGCAGGGTGGCGCGGAGCGCGACGTGCGTACGGCGGCCACCGGTGGAGATACGGCCACCGGGCTTGGGGACGACGAAGTCGCGGTGGGGGGCCGCGGCCTGGGCGGGGGCGGACGCAGCGGCCGGGGCGGTGGCCCGGGCCGGGGCCGCCTTGGGGGAGAGCGTCTGGTGGGCCGGGGCAGGGGCCTGGGGCACGGTCTGGGCCCTGACGGCCACGGCAGGCGCGGGTGCGGCTGCGGGGGCAGCGGCGGCCGTAGCCGTACCGCCTCTCTTGCGCTGCTCCTTCTCCGCTTTCTTCTGCTCGTAGGCGGCCTTGCGCGCCGCCCGCTCCCGCTCGCGCTTCTCCTGCTTCGACTCGCCCTGGGGGCGCGCATCACGCGGCGGCAGCGACGGCACGGCGGCCTGGCCGGCCCGGGGTGTGTTGCGCACCCAGGCGGCGGCGACCTGCGCGCGGGCCGCGTCGGAAGGGAACTGCTGCGGCTGGGGCCGGGATGCCTGGGGCTGGGGTGCTTGTGGCTGCTGGGGGGCGGCACCGTGCTGTCCCTGCCCCTGTCCCTGCCCTTGCCACGCCTGCTGCTGAGGCTGCTGGGAAGGACCGAAGGACCCGGGCTGCCCGGAAGGCTGGCCTCCGCCGACCGCGCCAGCAGGGCTGTTGTGGTCTGTCATCGAGTCGGTTACTCCAGCGAGTCGATTCCCCGTCCGTCCGCCGGGGCGGGTCACGGCCGCACCGCACGACGGGCCCTGGCCCAGCCAGGTGCGCTGGCAGTGTGACAAAGACCCGTCACGGGACCGGTGTCGCTTTCCTCGTCGGGAGTCGGAGGATTCCCGGCCGGTCTCCTTCGGGAAAGCCGCCGGGAAAGCTGGCAGGGGCATGTCGGGAAGAGACGTCGGCGCGCCGAAGGCCCTCGGCCCACAATGCCCGGGGCGCGTCTGCCGACGCATCGACGTGCCCGGCACCACCCCTGGACCCGACGGACCTGGCGAAGGACGAGAGTTGAGCGACGACCACGGGCTTTCGCAGCAGCCCGATCCCCGTACCCCGGGCGTGCCCCAGCAGGTGCAGGCGGGCGGACAACTGCCCCCGGCCCTGCAGGTCCCGCAGTTGTTCCAGTCCGGCCGTGCGTGGGTCGACGGCTACGAGCCCGGTAACCCGTGGCAGGCCCGGCTGTGCGTGGAGACGCCGTACGGCACCTTCGCCTATCCCCTCACGCCCAACACAATGCCCGAACTCCTGGAGCAGATGGTCCTGGTGGCCCAGGAGCAGCAGGGTCTGCCGGTGGGGATCGACCACGACGAGCCGTCGACGTCTGACGGGGACGACGACAGCGAGGAACAGCAGCCCGTGGGCGCGCGGCTGCAGAGCGGCCGCGCCGCCCGTATGACCGGCTGGGCCGTCGTTCACGATCTGTGGGAACGCGAGGATCCGACGGCGCGCATCGTCATGGGTGCGATCGTGGTGCTGCTGTTGCTGCTCGGTATCGTCCTGACCTGATGGCTTGATCGAGAGGGGTAGCCACGGTGACGGAGACGGCCGGCCGCACGGCACAGGACCTCGCTGCGGAGCTGACGGTGCTGCGGGGCGTCGACTGGGCTTCGGTGTGGCCGGGTCCGCCATGGGGCCCGGAGCGCATACTGCGGGAGTGGTGCGGGCGCTACGGGTGGGAGCCCCTCACGTTCGACCGGCAGCTGGTCGCGCGCGGCCCGAGCGGCGGGAGGCTGACGTTCTACTCGGACGGCCAGTGGGCCCCGGTCTCCGGCGTGGGATACGACGCCTGGCATGTGAAGGCCGACGGGGCGGGCGCCAACAGCGCCGTGCTGGCCGCCGCGGACGAGCGCTGGCCCGTCTGCCTGGACGTGGCCGCGGGTGTACTGGGCGCTCCGCTGTGGACCGGCGCCTGGGACGCCGAGGACTTCCCGGCGCCGCCGGCCCCCGCGTACTGGGAGGACCGGGAGTCCCGGCTGCGGCGCCGCAGCCCGTACCGGCTCGCCCACTGGACGGACCGGGGCGAGGGCGGCGCGGCGTTCGTCCTGGAGCAGCCGGTGTCGTTCCCCACGTGGACGCGGGACCGGGCGGGCGGATCGATGATCAGCCTGTCCGTGTACCCGGCCGCGCGGGAGGCCGGGTGATTTGCGACGCTCCTCCGACGCAGGCCGAGATCGCGGACGCGCCGACGCTGCAGAGCTCCTCGCGACAGGCGCAGCGGCAGTCGCGGGAGGAGGGTGCGGTGGTGGCCGAGCGGATCTACGCGGACTGGCTAGCGGCCCACGAACAGGGCCGTCGGATACCGGACCTGGCCTCCTTGAAGGAGTTCGCGCAGAAGCTCGGCGGCGTCGAGATATCCGAGAAGCTGCGCGACGGCCCCGAAGCGGCCCGGTGGCGACGCCGACTGGCCGATTCGTACGAGGAGTTGAACGCCGGGGCGAAGCCGGGGCAGCGCGCCGCCGTCGACGAGTTCCTCCCCGGCGTCGACGTACGCCCCGTCGCCCGTTCCGCTGCCACGCGCGGGCCGACCGCGGGCCATGGAGTCCTCGATCCGGCCGCGGCCCTGACCGTGCCGTCCCTGTTACCTCAGCAGCAGCCCCCAGGAGTCGAACGATGACCGGTACCGGACCCGCCGCCGAGGAGCCGGAGTTCTACTTCGCGGACGTTTTCGTCTTCGTCTCCGACTACCTCGCCCAGATGATCCGCCGCCGTCTCAACGGCTCTTCGGCCACCTGGTGCCCGAGGTGGTGGGAGCACCCCGAGGCGGGGGCCCGCCTCTCCGCGCTCTGGCTGGCCTGGGAACACCTGCGTCAGGACCCCGCGCTCGGCATGTCGACGTGGTGGCTGCATCACGCGGACCCGCATCTGCGTGTGCTGATGGACGCCGACTCGGGCCCGTTCGCGGCCTGTTCGCCCAAGGGCGGACACACGGCGTACCCGTTCGACCCGCTGCCGGTGGAACCGCGGCCCGAGTGACCGCGCGTGGCGGTCCGCCGGATCCGCGTGCGGCGGACGGCACCGCGCTGAGGTGGGCCCCGGCCCCGGCTTTCCTCCCCTTTCCCGACGCTCGCCCCCTCTCTTTCCCCGCCGGGAATTCCCCCGACTCCCCACCTCCCCTGCCACCTACCGTGTCCCGGTCACCCGCCGTACCGGCTCAGCACAAGGGAGGCGCGGGAACGTGGAATTGCCTGCGGAGGGCAAGCGCTCGGGGCTGCTCGCCCTGGCGGTGCTCGGAGTTCTTCTGGTCGCCGTGCTCACGGTGTTCACCGTCTTCGACGGGGACGGGGACGGGGACGGGGCCGGCAACGGCGGTTCGGCGACTCCCGCCGCGACGCCCGGCGGGCAGGACGCCGCGAACGCGGACCCGGGATCGGACGGCACGCAGGCACCGAGCGGCGGTGCCACTCCCATCGTCGCACTCGGCGAAGTGGCCCAGGCGCACGAGGTCATGACGAAGTACATGGCCGGCCTCAGCACGTACGACCACGCCAGCAAGCCGGCGACCTGGAGCGCCCCGCTGCTGCGACTGACCACCGGCGACACGCAGATGGAGCAGGCGACCACCCTGCCCACCGACAAGGCGTGGGCCCAGTGCGAGGCCGACGAGTGCTCGTCTAAGGGCACGGCGACCGTCGTGCGGGACGCGATGATCTCGGACGACCTGGTGCGGGACAGCGGTCGTTCGATCTCCAGCGTCGTGGACGTGACTGCCGCACTGACCGCGAACGGCAAGACCACCACGGAGTCCAACGAGTGGCTGGTGACCGTCAAGGAGGAGAGCGGCGCCTGGGTCGTCTCGGGCTTCGACATCTTCGGTCTCGGCGACGTGGGCGCCTCTGACGAATCGGGGGAGTGACCCGGCATGGTGGCACCCGCCGTACTCGCGGCCGCGCAGAAGGCCGCGAAGATCGCCAAGACCGCCAAGAAGGCCCGTCAGGCCGCGTCGGGGGGAGGCGGTCAGGGCGAGGGAAAGGGCAAGGACAAGAGCAACCTCAAGCTCTGGCTCGTCCTCGGCGGCAGCGGAGGGCTGCTGACCTTCGGCGGCATGTCCCTGGCGATCGTCGTCCTCATGGGCATGATCGGCGGGACCGGAAACGGCGCCGTCGCGGCTGCCTGCGGCGACTACGCCGACAACGCCGAAGCCGGCAACACCGGTGACGCCGCGGCCACCAACCCGATCCTGCCGGCCGGCAAGATGTACATGCCCAGCGAGACGGCGCGCAACGAGATACCGCCGAAGATGATCCTCGCCGCGATGCGCGCCGCGGCCCGCTACGAGGGCCTCGACTGGGCGCTCATAGCCGGGCAGATGTACCAGGAGACGAAGTACGGCCAGGACAAGTCGGCCGCACCCGGCGGCAAGAACTCCCTCGGCTACATGGGCATCCTGCAGTTCGGCACGCCCGCCTGGACGGACTACGGCGCCGACGGCAACGGCGACGGCAAGAAGGACCTCTACAACATCGACGACGCGGCCTGGGCCGCCGCCAACTTCCTGCACGCCAAGAAGGCCGAGACCCAGGCCTTCAAGGCACTGCAGATCTATTCCGGTTCCACGGCGTCCAACACGATCTACCCGCGGGTCGTCATCACCCAGGCCACCCGCTACCACGGCGTGCTTACGGGCGATCAGGACCTGATCAAGCGCTGGTACGCCCATCTGAAGGCGACCGTCGACAAGAACCCCGACTTCCCCACGCTCGGGCAGCAGTCGGACATCCCGGAGCCGGTCGGCAACAACGCCCAGCCCAGCTCGGCGCTCAGCATCGCCGCGACCTCGCCCCGCTCGTGGTCCACCCCGCCGCTGGACGGCAGCGAAGGAGCGACGACCACGACGGCCATGCAGCCGGCCGCCTACGCGGCGAACACCCTCTCCTCCACCGGCGTCACCACGGTCGCCTTCCCGGCCGCCAAGCAGCCCACCGGCGGGGCCGGGTGGCAGTGGCCGCTCAAGGAGGGCAGCTACACGCTCGGCACCAAGTACCACGAGAACGGCAGCATGTGGAGCCTCGGCTACCACACCGGCCTCGACCTCGTGGCGACCTCCGGCACTCCGATCTACGCGCCGGCCGACGGCAAGATCGTCCACGCGGGCCCCGGCGGCTCGTACGGCAACGAGACGGAGATCCGGCACGCGGACGGCGTCATCACGCTCTACGCCCACCAGACCACCATCAAGGTGTCCGTCGGCCAGACGGTCAAGCGCGGTCAGCAGATCGGCACGGTCGGCGCGACCGGCAACGTCACCGGACCCCACCTGCACTGGGAGGTGCGGGTCCCGGGGGTCGACAACCCGTTCGTCGGCGGCCAGGACGCGGGCCCCGGCATGGTCGACCCCCAGGAGTGGATGAAGGGCCGGATCACCGCCAACCCCGACTACGGCACGGTCCCGGGCTCCGCGGACTCCGACGACCAGGGCAAGGACGCCCAGTACGCCGACTGCGCGGAGGAGAACGGCGGTGCGGCCGTCGCCCCCGACGGCGCCGGCGCCTCCGGTGTTCTCCCCGACTCCGACGACCCGGTGATCCGGGCGGTCCTCGGCTGGGCGCAGCGAGGCATCGGCACCCCGTACGTGTTCGGCGCGCCCCGGCTGCAGGGCCAGAACCCGACCAGCTTCGACTGCTCCAGCTTCACGCAGTGGGCGTACTACATGGCCAGCGGGGGGAAGATCAACATCGGCACGACGACGTACACCCAGGAGCCCTACCTCAAGAAGTACGAGGTGCCCCTGTCCGAGGCCCAGCCCGGCGACGTCATCTTCTTCCGGCCGGAGGGCAACCACTCGGGCCACGTCGGCCTGGTCTGGGACCCCAAGGGCCACAAGATCATCCATGCTCCTCGGCCGGGCAAGTCGGTCGAGTTCAGCAAGTGGGACTACCAGGACGAGATCACCGGCGTCTACCGCGTCCCGATCCCCCAGGGCACGAACGCGGTCGAGGGCGACGGCACGAACAACACCGCGGGTGCCTGAAGCCTGGCGCGCGCCCGCCACTCATGTCTGATCTCACCTGATGGAGCACGGAAGTGACGAAGCCATGTAACGCCCTCATCGCCGGTGCAGTGTTGTCCCTGGGACTGCTCACCGGCTGCGGAGGCGATGACGAGCCGGCGGGTAAGGACGCGACGGGACCGGCCTCCCCGCACGCGTCGGCGTCCGCGGCCATGTCGCTCGCCTACCCGGGCGACCCGATCCCCGGGCTCTCGGCGAAGCCCGCGTGGAGCCTTGCTCAGCAGACCGATGCCTACCAGTGGTGCGCAGGCGACGCCGCTCTGGCGGCCGACAAACAGGTGCAGGACGGCATTTGCGCGGTCGGCGACGCCTTCCTCCTGGTCGAGGACCTGTCCGAGCCGGTCGCGGAGGGCGAGACGGACCCGCAGACGGCGCACTTCGTCGGTCACCTCTACGACGCGGCGACCGGCAAGGAGCGCAAGGCCTTCACCGTCGAGTGCACGTACGACCCGTCCGTGAGTGACGCACCCGGCCGCGACGCGCAGGTCCAGGTGGGCACCTGGAAGGACGGCTCCCCGGCCGTGCTGATCCGCAGCTGCGAGAACACCGAGGCCAGCGGCCTGAAGAAGGCCGCGGTGAAGACCGTCTACACCATGTACGCGCCCAGCGGCACGAAGCTGGGCAGCTCCACGTACACCGACGAGGAGCATGCGGGACTCCCCGTCGTACGGGGGCATGTGCTTCTGCCCGGCGAGGGTGACGAGGACCGCACGCTGGCGCCCATCGGTGGCGGCAAGGACCTCGTGCTTCCCGCGAAGCTCGCCGAGGCCGATCCCATCGGCACCGGACAGGGATACGCGGTCGAGGGCGACGGCAGGAACGAACCCCTGTCGGTGATCGACCGCAGCACGGGCAAGTCCCTCTGGACCACGACGGACCTCACCCCGCCCACGGACGTCGTCGCGCAGATCGAGGACGACGAGGAACCGGATGCCGAGCTCCACGCCCTCCACGGCAACCAGGGAATCCTCGTCTGGTCGGCGAGCGGCTCCAACGACGCGGTGATCACCACCGTCGACCTGCGCACCGGAGCCACCCTGGCCGTCGGTCCACGCACCACGCTCAAGGAGTTCGACCAGGTCGACGTCCCCGTCGTCTCCCCCGACGGCACGACCGCCGTCGTCAACTTCGCCGGAGAAGCGGTGGCCTGGAACACCGCGACAGGTGCCGAGCTGTGGCGACAGGGGGCCGACGAGAAGGAGATCCGACCGGTCGCGGTGACGACGGGCGATGTCCTGTTCGCGGAGCTCGAGTCCGACCAGGGAGCCCTGTCCATGGCGACGAAGAGCCTGATGGGCGTGCTCCCCCAGGGGACGAACGCACCCACGCAGTTCACCACCAACGGCTACACACTCATCCCTGCCGACGACGGCCTCTTCGCTTTCCTGGCGACAAAGGCCTGACCGGCACCCGGCCGATCCCCACACAGGCCAGGAAGTCCAGAAAGGACGGACCCGCGGGTGACCGCAGAACAGCAGAAGAAGCCCCGCGCCGAGGACGACTGGACGTTTGAGATCGTCATCGCCGTCGCGGTCGTGCTCCTGGTCGGGGCCGGCGCCTGGCTCGCGGCGAAGATCGGGGCCGGGTATGCCGACGAGCCCGCGCCGGCGTCCAATCCCCTGACGTTCCTCGTCGAGGTCGTCAAGGGCGACTACCGCTGGCCCGGTTCGGCGGCCGGCGCCGTCGCGGCCGGGGAGGCGGTGGTCGTCGGGCTGCTCGGCCTGGCCGCCTACCGGGTGCGCGAGCGGTTCCGGAACAAGCCCGAGGTGGACGGCGCCGCCAAGCACCTCGCGAAGGGCGAGGAGCTCGGCAAGCTGACCATGAAGGGCGCCGCCGCCACCGCCGAGCGGCTCGGCGTGCAGTCGTCCACGCCCGGCGTGTTCATCGGACGGTCCGTCAAGGGGCGGCAGCCGCTGTACGGGTCCTATGAGGACATGCACGTGGACATCTGGGGGCCGCGGACCGGCAAGACCACCCGGCGTGCCATCCCTGCCATCCTCGACGGGCCCGGCGCCGTTCTCGTCACCTCCAACAAGCGGGACATCGTGGACGCCACCCGGGGTCCGCGCACCGCGCGCGGGCCGGTGTGGGTGTTCGACCCGCAGCAGGTCGCCCAGGAGGAGCCGACCTGGTGGTGGAACCCGCTGTCGTACGTCACCGACGTCGCCAAGGCCCGCAAGATGGCCGACCACTTCGCCAGCGGTTCGCGGGACGCCAATGCCTCCACCGACGCCTTCTTCGACCCGGCCGGCCAGGACCTGCTCGCCAACCTGCTGCTCGCCGCCGCCTGCGCCAAGGCGCCCATCACGCAGATCTACACCTGGCTCTCCAACCCCAAGGACGACGCCCCGGAGCGGATCCTGCGCGGCGCCGGGCACGCCATGTCCGCGGACGGCCTGGCCGGCGTGATCAACGCGCCCGACAAGCAGCGCAGCGGCATCTACGGCGTCGCCCAGCAGATGGCGTCCTGCCTGGTCAACCCGGAAGTCAACCGGTGGGTGACGCCGCCCGCCGACGAGTACGCGGGCGAGTTCAACCCGCACGAGTTCGTGCGCAGCGGCGGCACCCTCTACTCCCTGAGCCGGGAGGGACGCGACTCCGCGGGACCGCTGGTGACCGCGCTCACCGTCGCCGTCGTCGAGGCCGCCGAGGAGTTCGCCACCACGCAGCGCGGCGGGCGGCTCCCGCTGCCCCTCGTCGGCGTGCTCGACGAGGCGGCCAACGTGTGCCGCTGGCGCAACCTTCCCGACCTGTACTCCCACTACGGCTCGCGCGGCATCATCCTGATGACGATCCTGCAGTCCTGGGCGCAGGGCATCGAGGTGTGGGGCGAGCGCGGCATGGAGAAGCTGTGGTCCGCCGCGAACGTCCGGGTCTACGGCGGCGGCGTCTCCGACACCCGCTTCCTGGGCGACCTGAGCGAGCTGGCGGGCGAGTTCGAGCTGCGCGAGTACCAGACCAGCCGTGAGTCGGAGTTCGGCGGCTGGTCCGGCAACCGCGCGATCAGCGAGTCCACGCGCCGCGAGCGGGTGCTCCAGGTCTCCGACCTCGGTGCGATGCCTCCCGGCCGGGCCCTCGTCCTCGCCTCCGGCACCAAGCCGGTGCTGGTCGAGACGGTCCCGTGGTGGGAGGGCGCGTACGCCGCCGAGGTCCAGGCCTCGCTGAAGAAGTACGACCCCGGGGCGCGCTGACCCCACGGCGGACGACGGGGAGAACGCGGAGAACGCGGACGACGGGGAGAACGCGGAGAACGCGGAGAACGCGGAGAACGCGGACGACGGGGAGGGCCCGGAGGCGGTGACACCAGCCTCCGGGCCCTCTCCCGTGTACGTACCGCGTGCCTCGACGATCAGACGCGCGTCGTCGCCCGGCGACGGCGCGTCCCGAACCAGGTCGCCGCGCCGCCGACGGCCAGCAGGGCGGCGGCCAGGGCGCCGTAGAGGGCGCCGTTGCCCGCACCGGTGTCGGCCAGCGAGCCCGTCGTGGTCGTGGTCGTGGTGGCGGAGGGGGAGGCCGACGGGGAGGCGGAGGCGGACGGGGACGGCGAGGTGGACGGCGCGGCGGACGGGGAAGCGGACGGGGTGGTGGACGGCGTGCCGCTCGGCGTGGTGGTGAGGGACGGGCCTGCCTTCACCTGGGTCTCGGCGCCGTTGAAGCCCCAGGAGTCCTCCTGGGAGAAGAGCGCGTCCAGCGGGACGACGGTGTCCTTCTTGATGTCGGTGTTCTTGCCCAGCGAGAGGTAGAGCTTGATGCCCTCGGTGCCCTTGGCGGCGCTGAAGCCCCTGGCTATCGAGGGGAGCTCCCACTCGCTGTCGTTGAACTCCTTCAGCTTCACGATCGCGCCGTCGATCTCGGCCTCGAGAATGAAGTCCGGGTTGCCCGCGCCCTGGCGGAACTGCTGGGCCGACACCGTGCGCTGCAACTCGGCGGGGAACTCGCCCGGGCCGGTGGCGGTGGCGTTCAGCACCAGCTCGGCACGCTGACCGGGCCGGGCGACGGCGCCCGCCTTCTGCTGCCACGCCACGTTCAGCTTGCCGGGCGTGATGGCCGGGTCGGTCTTGAAGACCACGGTGTTGTGGGCCGGGTCCGCCTCCACGTTGGAGGTCAACGGGCCCGCGGTGAGCGTGAAGTCGCCGTCGTTGGTGGGGTAGGACGCGCCGAGGCCGACGGTGACCTTCCAGGTGAACGCGGTCTTCGCCGGGATGGAGAAGCTGGACGCCGCGTTGCCGGTGGCCGGGAAGAACAGGCCCTGGAAGTTGCCGTCCTGCCGTCCGACCCGGGACTTGGTCGCGGGCGCGTCGATCGCGGTCACGTCGAAGACGATGGAGTCCTTCAGCACCGGGCTCGGACCGTTCGGCTCGCCCGGCAGCCAGGCCGCGAACTCCTGTGCCTTGTCGGAGGAGTTGGCGACGGTGAGGACCATCGACTCGGTCGCCCCGCCGCGCTTCAGCGGGGCCCCCGGAGAGGGCGCGCCGAGCGTCATCTTCAGCGCGTGCCCGCCCGCCTTGTCGGCGGCGACGGCGTCGGCCGGGACGAAGGCGGTGCCGGCGACAGCGGCGACGACGGCGGTGGCGGCCGCGGTCCGGAGGCGGTGGGCGGCGACGGAACGAACGGACATGACGAATCCCCCCAAGGAATCAACTGAGCGAAGAGCGGAGAAGCGAAGAGCGGAGAAGCGAAGAGCAGGAAAGAGCGGCGACGAGCCGAGACGAGCCGAGCAGAGAAGAGAGAAGTGCCTGCGCGCCGACCGGTCCTGACCGTCCCCCCGGCGGCTCGCGGTGCACTGATCTTCACCCGGACTTCACGCCTGATCAACCCATCGCTCCGTCACTGCTTCGCAACAGCGCCGGAAGCGGCAATTCCACTGGTCACAGGCGTATTACGGGCTCTCGGCCGGCCGGTTCCCCGGTCGGTTCCCCGGCCGGGTCTTCGCAGTGTCTCTCCGGTGTCTCTCCGGCGTCTCCGCGTTGCCTCCGCCATGTCTTCACGCATGGGACGACCGCTAAGCGGAGGGTGATGTTGCTACTTCGTTAAGTGGTTTTGCTTGACGCCGGAGGCAAGCGCCGCGTTGTCTTTCAGATACCTGGGTCACCATGTCGCACCCATGTCCGCATCGCCCCGAACGCACCTGAAGTGAGCCCCTGAATGCGTCGTTTCGCCATAGCTGTGGTCGCCTCCACGATGTCCCTCTCGCTCGCCGGATGCGGGATGCTGGGGGCCTCGGAGAGCGCCGGCAGTGCGACACCGACCCGGAGCAACGACATCACCGTGGGCGTCCTGATGCCGGAGGAGACGAACACCCGGTACGTGGAGTTCGACTACCCCATCATCAAGAAGAAGGTCGCCGAGCTCACGCAGAACAAGGGCAAGACCGAGTACGCGAACGCCGCCGCGAGCCCCAAGACACAGAACAACCAGATGCAGCAGATGATCGACCAGAAGGTCGACGTCATCCTGCTGGACGCCGTCGACTCGCACGCCATCGCCCCCATGGTGAAGAAGGCCAAGGAAGCGAACATTCCGGTCATCGCCTACGACCGGCTCGCCGAGGGCCCCATCGACGGGTACGTCTCCTTCGACAACGAGCTGGTCGGCGAGGTGCAGGGCCGCACGCTCGTGGAGGCCATCGGCGACGCCCAGCTCAGCGACAAGATCGTCATGGTGAACGGCTCGCCCACCGACCCGAACACCGGGCAGTTCAAGGCGGGCGCGCTCAACGAGCTCAACGGCCGGGTCACGATCGCGAAGACGTACGACACCAACAAGTGGAGCCCGGAGATCGCCCAGGCCAGCATGACGAAGGCGATCGAGGCGATCGGCAAGGACAACATCGCCGGCGTCTACTCCGCCAACGACGCCATGGCCGGCGGCATCATCAAGGCCCTGGAGGCGGCGGGCGTCAGCGACACCGACCTGCCCCCGATCACCGGCCAGGACGCGGAGCTGCCGGCCGTGCAGCGGATCATCAGCGGCGAGCAGTTCATGAGCGTCTACAAGCCGTACCCGAGCGAGGCCGAGGCCGCCGCCGAGGCGGCCGTCGCCAAGGTGCAGGGCCGCAACATCCAGTTCGACGCCCTCACCCGGGACCGGGTCGACAGCCCGACGAACAAGGATATTCCGGCCAAGCTGGTGACCGTGGTCGCGCTGACGAAGAAGAACATCAAGCAGACCGTCGTCGCCGACGGCATCTACACCGTCGCCGACATCTGCACCCCCAAGTTCAAGGCCGCCTGCGACGCCATCGGCCTGAAGTAGTCGTCGCCCCACGGACCCCGCCAGGCGCATTCGGCGCCGGGCGGGGTTCTCTGTGTCACCGGATCGTGCGGGCCCCGGTCAGGCCACCCTGGTGAACTCCACGGTCAAGGTCGCCAGGCAGCGGGAGGACACCGGCCGCAAGTGGGCCAAGAAGGTCGTCCGCGACCACGACGCCATCGCGGTCGAGGACTTCCGCCCGAAGTTCCTCGCCAGGACCACCATGGCCCGCAAGGCCGCTGACGCCGCCATCGGCGCCACCCAAGCAGGCCCTGATCGAGATGGGCCGCAAGCACGGGCGGGACATCCGCCTCGTGCACCCCGCGCACACCACCATGGACTGCGCGCACTGCGATGCGAGAGCCAGGCATCGCCTGCCGCTGGGTGAGCGCACCTACACCTGCACCGCGTGCGGAAACGTGTCCCCACGGGACAAGGACTCCGCCCGCGTGATGCTCGTCCGGGCTGGTCTCACCCCCGGCTGGCGCTGATGGCGGAAGACCTCCTGAAGCGCTGCTCCAGGAGGCGGCCTGAGCCAGGAATCCCCTTCAGGGAGGGGAGGAGTCAATCGGGCATTTCCGGAGTGCACGCATGCACACACGCGTATGCGAGGGGGTGCCGTGGGGCCGGTGCGGCTGCGCGGCCGGGGAGGGACGGTGTACGGGGTGTGCCGGAGAAACCCCTGGCCCGGCCGGACTCCCCCGTGGTCCGGCCGGGTCGGCACTGCTTTCCCCCGAGTGGGGAGCACCCGGGGGGAAGCCCCTGACCCAACGATGCACCGCCGTGCACACCCCGCACCACCGTCAGCTTGTTGCAGTGCGAGGGGAGGAGGCCGGTAGAAACTCACTCAGACAGGTGGTTTTCTCCGGCGTTGGCCGGAGGAGCCGTGTTGCGGAGCCGCTCTCGGCCGCGCATAGTTGCGCTCCGGAACAGGCGTACGGCGGGGGTGGGATGGACGATGACCGGGCACGGGACGGAGGACCATCCACACGGTGCCGACCGACTGTGCGCGGCCGGGGATCGCGTGTATTCCCGGGCCGTGCGGCGCGGTCGGGTGGCGCGGACCGACGCCGAGCCGGTCCCGTGCCTGCTGGAACTGGCGCTGCTGCACCCTGATCCCGACGACATGGACTGGCTGGTGCCGACCTCCCCGCAGGAGGTCATGACCCGGCTGCTGCGCGGCCTCTACGACGAGGTGAGCGCGAGCCGGACGCGGATGGGCTCGGCGGTCGCCGCCTTCGAGTGGTACGCGGGCCTGGGCGGTCCGGCACGGGCCGCGACGGCCGGCGAGGGCGCGGCGATCCGGGTCCTGGACGGCTCCTCCCGCATCCAGGCGGCCCTGGACGCGGCGACCGAGGCGTGTACGACCGAGGTCCTCACCGTGCAGCCCGGAGGCATCCGGCGCGAGCACGAGCTGTCGGAGGGCCTGCACCGCGCGCTGGAGCTGCGCGGCCGGGGCGTGCGCATGCGGGACCTCTACAACCATGTCGCCCGGCACGGCCAGGGGCTGCTCAACTACCTGGAGCTGATGGGCGACGCGGTGGAGGCCCGCACCCTGGACGAGGTCATCGACCGGCTGATCCTCTTCGACCGCACGGTCGCCTTCATCCCGGCCAACGCCGACCGCACGATGGCCCTGGAGCTGCGCCATCCGGCCCTGGTCTCCTACCTGGTGACGGTCTTCGAACGGCTGTGGCGGCTGGCGGTCCCGCTCACCGCCCCGCTCCCCGACACCCGGATCGAGGGCATCTCGCACCGCGAGCAGTCCATCGCCGCCCTGCTGGCGGAGGGCCACCAGGACGCGGTGATCGCCGAGCGCCTGGGCATCAGCGTCCGCACCTGCCGCGCGCACATCGCCCGCCTGTCGGAGACCCTGGGCGCGGCCAGTCGGACCCAGCTGGGGGTACGGATAGCCCAGGTCGGCCTCGACCGCCCGTCGGGTGAGGCGCACACGCAGCCGACAGAACAGACCGACCCGACAGCCGCACCCGGCGGCGTTCCGGCCCCGTCCCCGGCCCCTGTCGAGGTTTCCGACCCCGTGCCCGGGGCTGTTCCGGGGGCTATTCCTGGTGCTGTTCCCGGTCAAGGATCCCCGACCGGCCGATGAGGTAGCCGAGTTGGGCGCGGCTCTCGCTGCCGAGGGTGGCGGCGAGTTTGGCGATGTGGACGCGCGCGGTGCGGATGTTCATGCCGAGGCGGTCGGCGATGACGGCGTCGGTGCAGCCCTCGACGAGAAGGGCGGCGATGGCCTGCTGGCGGGGCGTGACGCCGTCCCGGGACAGCCGCTGGACCGCCTGCGGGTACATCGGCGTGGCCAGCCGCCAGAGCCGGTCGAAGGTGGTCGTGAAGTAGGTCAGCAGGGCGGGGTGGCGGACCTCCAGGGCCAGCCGGCCGTCCTCGCCTGCGGGGATGAAGGCGACCGTGCCGTCGATGACGATGAGACGGTCGGTGACCTCGTCCAGGGTGCGGGCCTCGGCGTCGCCCCGGAGCTGTTCGTAGCGGGCCAGGACGAGCGGCATATGGCGCTGAGTGTGCTGGTAGAGGGTGCGGATGCGGCAGCCCCGGTCGAGCAGGGCCTGGTCGCGGGCCATGGCGACGCCCTGGGCGGTCTCGCCGCGCGGCCCGCTGTAGTGCACGTGCGGCTGGACGCAGAGCACCTCGCTGGTCGCCTCGGCCGTCGCCTCGGTGATGGCCTCGTTGATCCGCTCGGTGCCGCTGAGGAGCCGCAGGGAGGCGGGGTCCGTGGGGGCGGTGCGGCCGCCGGTGATCCGCATGAGGGGTTCGAACAGCGTCGTCAGCTGCTCCTCGCGCCGCCGTTCCTCGGCGATGCGGGTGCCCGAGGCGCGCAGCAGCCGGTGCAGGGCGAGGGCCGGGGCGACGGGTTCGAGCTGGGCCGCGTCGTCCACGGCCGGGTGCACGAGGCCCAGGGAGAGCAGGCACGGGGCCGTGGCCTCGGCTTCCTCGGTCTTGACGCGGCCGAAGCGCAGAGCCTGCTCATAGAGCCTCGTGCCCGCGGTGCAGAGGTTCTCCACGCCGTGGTGGGGGTGCGGCGGCGCGTTCACTGCGGTTGTCCCTCCCCTTCGAGATGTGCGGTCCCCGAGGACGTGCGGATCTTCGAGGACGTGCGGAAGGCCGCGCTCAGGGCTCCTGTTTGAGGATCCCCGACTGGGCTATCAGGAAGCCGAGTTGGGCGCGGCTGCCACTGCCCAGGGCGGTGGCGAGTTTGGCGATGTGGGCTCTGCAGGTGCGTACGTTCATGCCCAGCCGACGGGCGATCGCCTCGTCGACGTGCCCCTCGACGAGGAGCTTGGCGATGGAGTGCTGGATGTCCGTGATGCCGTCGGGCGCGGTCTCGTAGGGGGCGCCGGTGGCGAGCGGGACCGCGCGGCCCCACATGAACTCGAAGACCTTGATGAGGTAGCGGACGAGCCCCGGGTGCCGGAGTTCGAGGGCGACCTGGCCGTCGTCGCGGGTGGGGATGAAGGCCACGGTCTCGTCGCAGATGATCAGCCGCTCCACGAGTTCGTCGATGGTGCGGTACTCCACCTTGCCGTCGGTGAACTGGGAGACGTAGGCGATGGTCTCGGGGCTGTAGCGGGCCGTGTGCTGGTAGAGGGTCCGGATGCGGCAGCCGCGTTCGATCAGCGGTCTGTCGCGTTCGAGCCCCTGGACGAGGGTGTGCTCCAGCCGGCGGCGGCTCGGCTGGACGGTGAGCATCTCGGTCTGGCACTGGGACGTGGCCAGATCGAGCGCCGCGTTGATCCGGTCGATGCCCTCCAGCACCGTGATCGAGTGGGTCGTCGGCGTCGGCTGGGCGCTGAGGGTCATGAACGGCTCGAAAGCGTCGGCGAGCTCCACCGACAGCCGTCTGCGCTGGGTTATCTCGCGTTCGATCGGGTTGAGCAGCTGGGACAGCGCGATCGACGGGGGCACCGGGCGCAGCCAGTTCGCGTCGTCCGGGTCGGCATGGAGCAGGGCGAACTCCATCAAACACGGAGCAGGCTCCACGTCCGCACGGGCGATGCGTCCCGTCCGAAGAGCGTTCCCGTAGAGACGGCGACCTTCCTCGCACAGCTCAGTCGACGCATGAGGATGTGTCTGCTTTGTCTCATTTTTCGTCAAATCTCCACCCCCCAGGGTCCTGAACGTGCAGGAACATGATGCATCGATTGTGTGGCCATGACGTGCCCGAATGGGCCATCGTCGTAGTCGACGGGGGAGAGGTGACCTTCAAATGAGGACGAAGCCGACTATGCATAAGAGAATGCTTCGCTCGGCGCTTGCCGCCGCCTTCTCCGCCGCCCTGGCCTTCGCGGCGGTGAGCGGCCTGACGGGGACGACGGGCGACACGGCGCGAGACAGTACCTGGAGCCCGGGTGCCGGGACGGTCTCGGCGCTCGACAGCACGTGGTCCACTCCTGTGGACGGTGCCGCGGACAGCACGTGGATCGTCACGGCGTCCGACGGGCTGGGTGACAGCACCTGGGTCGCTCCGGTCCGCGACGGCGACAGTACGTGGGCCGCCGAGTCATGACCACGCCACCCGACGACCGCTCCTTCCGCCGCGAAATGGCCACCGCCTACCGCTCCGGCTGGCACTTCATCGACCTGGTCACCGCCATCCCCCACAGCGGTGACTCGTTGATGGTGACCGTGTTCGGCGAGCCGGTGGTCGTGACGCGCGACGAGGACGAGGACGTACGGGCCTACCGGTGCCTGCGCAAGCCCCGGGGGGCGCCGCAGCCCGTGCGGTGTGCCGTTCGATACGGAATGATCTTTGTGAACCTGGACCAGCGGGACCACCGGCTCGTCGAGCCCGAGGCCCCGCCCCTGAAGACCATCTCAGCCACCCCCCGCAGTGCCTGACGCGATTCCCCCGTCGTAACAGATCGCTCAGGTGCTTCCCCCCGCAGCGGCGTCACCGTGACCTGAACACGGTGACGCCGCTGCAGTTTGCGGCGACATTTCCCGCTATGCGCCCGGTTGAGCCTTGGCCGGAAATCGACAGGGGCGGATCCGGTCACCCCGCCCGTCTCACCCGCGTCCCATCGCCCGGGTCAGTTCGATCTCGATCACCACGCGCGCGGGGTTCGGGGTCGGCGTGCGTCCGTAGCGCTGCGCGTACCGGCGCTCCGCGTCCGCGACCCGGTCCGGTTCCGTCACCACGCGTGCCCGGCCCTCCAGCGTGGCCCAGCGCCCGCCGTCCACCTGGCACACCGCGACCCGCGCGCCGGCCGGGCCCGTCGCCAGGATGTTGCCGACCTTCGTGCTGGTCTTGAGCGTGATGACCCGGGCGAGGCGGTTCTCCGGGTCGTAGGTCACTCCGACCGGAACCACGTGCGGACTGCCGTCCGGGCGTGGTGTGGTCAACGTGCACAGATGCCGTTCGCGCCAGAAGGCGAGATACGGATCGTCCGGGGCGCCGGGGTCCTGCGAGTCTGCGGCCATGCTCCGGAACCTAGCCGTTCCCGTACGCCTGGCGCACGCCGCCCGACGACCTTCGCGACGACCTGCGTGAACGGCCTTCGCGACGACCTGCGTGAACGACCTTTCCGAACCTTGAGCGGAATAGACTCAACTTTGTGTACGCTGACTGAGTCAGTACTGAAGCAGTACGGGAGAGCGCTGACGCAAGGAGGAGAACAGCGAACGTGGACGCCGAGCTGACCAACCGGAGCCGGGACGCGATCAACGCGGCCAGCAGCAGAGCCGTGTCCCAGGGACACGCCGACCTCACCCCTGCCCACCTGCTGCTCGCGCTGCTCCAGGGGCAGGACAACGAGAACATCGTCGACCTTCTGGCCGCGGTGGACGCCGACCAGGCCGCCGTGCGGGCCGAAGCCGAGAAGGTGCTCGGCTCGCTGCCCAGCGTGACCGGGTCCACCGTGGCGCCCCCGCAGCCCAACCGCGAGCTGCTGGCCGTCGTCGCCGACGCGCAGAACCGCGCCCGCGAGCTGGGGGACGAATACCTGTCGACCGAGCACCTGCTCCTCGGCATCGCCGCCAAGGGCGGAGCGGCCGGTGAGGTGCTCACCCAGCAGGGCGCCACCGCCAGGAAGCTCCAGGAGGCCTTCCAGAAGGCCCGCGGCACGCGCCGGGTGACCAGCGCCGACCCCGAGGGGCAGTACAAGGCCCTGGAGAAGTTCGGCACCGACTTCACCGCCGCAGCCCGCGAGGGCAAGCTCGACCCGGTCATCGGGCGGGACCAGGAGATCCGGCGGGTCGTGCAGGTCCTCTCCCGCCGCACGAAGAACAACCCCGTCCTCATCGGCGAGCCCGGCGTAGGCAAGACCGCCGTCGTCGAGGGGCTCGCGCAGCGGATCGTCAAGGGCGATGTGCCGGAGTCCCTCAAGGACAAGCGGCTGGTCGCGCTCGACCTCGGCGCGATGGTGGCCGGCGCGAAGTACCGGGGCGAGTTCGAGGAGCGGCTGAAGACCGTCCTGGCCGAGATCAAGAACTCCGACGGCCAGATCATCACCTTCATCGACGAACTGCACACGGTCGTCGGCGCGGGCGCCGGCGGCGACTCCGCGATGGACGCCGGAAACATGCTCAAGCCGATGCTCGCGCGCGGCGAGCTGCGCATGGTCGGCGCGACCACGCTCGACGAGTACCGGGAGCGGATCGAGAAGGACCCGGCGCTGGAGCGCCGCTTCCAGCAGGTGCTGGTGGCGGAGCCGAGCGTCGAGGACTCCATCGCGATCCTGCGCGGTCTCAAGGGCCGCTACGAGGCCCACCACAAGGTGCAGATCGCCGACGCGGCCCTGGTCGCCGCCGCGACCCTCTCCGACCGGTACATCACCTCCCGCTTCCTGCCCGACAAGGCCATCGACCTGGTCGACGAGGCGGCCTCCCGCCTCCGCATGGAGATCGACTCCTCCCCGGTCGAGATCGACGAGCTCCAGCGGTCCGTCGACCGGCTGAAGATGGAGGAGCTGGCCCTCAGCAAGGAGACCGACGCCGCCTCCCGCGAGCGCCTGGACAAACTGCGCCGCGACCTCGCCGACAAGGAGGAGGAGCTGCGCGGTCTCAACGCTCGCTGGGAGAAGGAGAAGCAGTCCCTCAACCGGGTCGGCGAGCTGAAGGAGAAGCTCGACGAACTGCGCGGCCAGGCCGAGCGCGCCCAGCGCGACGGCGACTTCGACACCGCCAGCAAGCTGCTCTACGGCGAGATCCCGGCCGTGGAACGCGACCTGGAGGAGGCCTCGGAGGCCGAGGAGGAGGCCGCCAGGGACACCATGGTCAAGGAGGAGGTCGGCTCGGACGACATCGCCGACGTCGTCGCCTCCTGGACCGGCATCCCGGCCGGCCGCCTCCTGGAGGGCGAGACGCAGAAGCTGCTGCGCATGGAGGACGAACTGGGCCGCCGGCTGATCGGCCAGAGCGAAGCCGTCCAGGCCGTCTCGGACGCCGTGCGCCGCTCCCGCGCGGGCATCGCCGACCCCGACCGCCCCACCGGCTCGTTCCTCTTCCTCGGCCCGACCGGCGTGGGCAAGACCGAGCTGGCCAAGGCCCTCGCCGACTTCCTCTTCGACGACGAGCGGGCCATGATCCGCATCGACATGTCGGAGTACGGCGAGAAGCACAGCGTCGCCCGCCTGGTCGGCGCGCCTCCCGGCTACATCGGCTACGAGGAGGGCGGCCAGCTCACCGAGGCGGTCCGCAGGCGCCCGTACTCCGTGGTCCTGCTGGACGAGGTGGAGAAGGCGCACCCGGAGGTCTTCGACATCCTGCTCCAGGTCCTCGACGACGGCCGGCTCACCGACGGCCAGGGCCGCACGGTCGACTTCCGCAACGCGATCCTGGTGCTGACCTCCAACCTGGGCAGCCAGTACCTGGTCGACCCGGTGACCACCGAGGCGGAGAAGAAGCAGCAGGTCCTGGAGGTGGTGAGGGCCTCCTTCAAGCCGGAGTTCCTCAACCGGCTCGACGACCTGGTCGTCTTCTCGGCCCTGAACAAGGAGGAGCTCGGCCGGATCGCCCGCCTTCAGATCGACCGGCTCGCGAGGCGGCTCGCCGAACGCCGGCTCACCCTGGAGGTCACCGACGCGGCCCTGGCCTGGCTCGCCGAGGAGGGCAACGACCCGGCGTACGGCGCGCGGCCCCTGCGCCGCCTGGTCCAGACGGCGATCGGCGACCGCCTGGCCAAGGAGATCCTGGCGGGCGAGGTGAAGGACGGCGACACGGTCCGGGTGGACGCCTTCGGCGAGGGCCTGATCGTGGGCCCGGCGACCGGCAAGACGCTGTAGCGCCCCTGCCCCTGCCCCTGCCCCTGCCCCGTCACCTCACGTCACCTCACGTCATGTCACGTCATGTCACGTCGTGAACGCCGAGTACCGCACCCGTGCGGTCTCGGCGTTCACGTACGTCACGTTCACGTTGACGTAGTACGCGTCCGCCCCAGGGTGCTCGGTGACGTCGAGCTGGAAGCAGTAGTCCGAGCCCTGCGCGCAGGCCTCGGTCCCCGGGCCGCCCGGCTCGGGGGCCTCCGGATAGGCGTCCGTCAGCCAGGCGTCGACGCCCGCGCGCGGCATCCGGAAGTCCGCCTGGTAGTTCGTGTCCAGCCAGGACTCCCTCGTGCACTCGGCGTCCTGTGCGCCGGTCGGCAGCTCGGCCCCGCCGAACGCCAGCGCCTCGGCGCAGGGCACCTTCTCGATCCGGGTCCCGTCGAGCTCCTCGTCGTCGGTCAGCACCCAGACGGCGACCAGCACCAGCAGGCCGACCACCAGCAGCACCGGCAGGGCGAGGATCGCCGCCACCACGCCCCACCTGGTCCGGCCCCGTGGCTCCGGCCCCGGCGGCACACCGGCCCCGCTTCGCTCGTTCGCCATGTGAATCCCCTCCCGCTGTTCACCGCGGCTTCGCGCAACAGGCCGGATCATGTCAGCTCACGGCTGACAGGAGCCGGCCGGGCTTGCCACCCCCCTCCCCGCATGGGGGAGGATGGCGGGATCCGTACGAAGGGAAAAACACGGTGAGCATCGACCCGTCCTCGATTCCGAACTTCGGGGGCCAGCCAGAGCCGCAGCCCCAGGGTGGACCGGCGGGCCCCGTCGTCCCGGATCAGGATCTCGTGAAGCAGCTCCTCGACCAGATGGAGCTGAAGTACGTCGTCGACGACGAGGGTGACCTCGCGGCGCCGTGGGAGGAGTTCCGTACGTATTTCATGTTCCGCGGCGAGGGTGACCAGTCGGTCTACTCGGTGCGGACGTTCTACGACCGGCCCCACCAGATCGACGACAAGGCGCAGCTGCTGGAGTCGATCGACGACTGGAACCGGCGCACCCTGTGGCCCAAGGTCTACACCCACACCCACGACGACGGCACCGTCCGCCTCATCGGCGAGGCGCAGCTGCTGATCGGCACCGGCGTCAACATCGAGCTGTTCGTCTCCTCGACGGTGAGCTGGGTGCGGGCGGCCATCGAGTTCGACAAGTGGCTGGTGGAGCAGCTGGGCCTGGAGAAGGACGTCGACGACGCCGAGGCGAAGTCCGACGACCAGCCGGAGGACGGCGACGAGTAGGTCGCACGACCCGGCCCGAGCGCACAAAGGCGGGCGCCCGTCCACAGCCTGTGGACGGGCGCCCGCCTTTCTCCGGCGCCCGCCTTCCTGCCGCCGGAGCTCAGCGGGCCAGTGCCTTCAGCCGGGTCGCCGCCTCCTCCAGCACGCTCACCTTCTTGCAGAACGCGAACCGCACGAACGGGGCGCCCGCCTCGCGGTGGTCGTAGTAGACGGCGTTCGGGATGGCGACCACGCCCGCCCGCTCGGGCAGCGAGCGGCAGAACGCGAAGCCGTCGCTCTCGCCGAGGGAGCGGATGTCGGTGGTGATGAAGTAGGTGCCGGCCGGCCGGAAGACCGCGAAGCCGGCCTCCGCGAGCCCCGCCGCCGGCAGGTTCCGCTTGGCCAGCAGGTCCGCCCGGAAGGCGTCGAAGCAGCTGTCGGGCAGGGCGAGGGCCTCGGCGACCGCGTACTGGAACGGGCCGGACGACACATACGTCAGGAACTGCTTCGCCGAGCGCACCGCCGTGACCAGACCGGGCGTCGCGGTGACCCAGCCGACGCCGCATTCACACACCTATTCGTTTGTCGCGCGGCGACCTGTCCGGACCAGGTTCACAGCCGTACCGCGGGGTTCGGTGACAGGGCTCTGCCCGCCGTACCCTGACCACACGCGGGAAGGAGCCGTCCATGAGCGTCGACGCGATCGTGCACACCGAGTTCCCCAAGGGGTACACGGTCCTGTGCGGGGCCGACGGGAAGGTGATCCTGACTCCGCAGAGCTTCGAGCACTCCAGCACGATCAAGTCGATGCAGTACGACACGATCGTGTCGCTCGGACGCCACGCGAAGACCGCCTCCGACGTCTGCATCGACTTCCCCGCCGACGAGAACTCCGGCGGCCGGCGGTCGGCCTGCTGGGGGTGTTGGCAGAGGGCTATGCCCCGGATCAGTGTTGCGGGGGGGCGTGGAGCCGCTGCCGCCGTCAGTTCGCCGTCTCCTGCGCCGTCCCCCGGACCGGGCTCACCGAGAAGGCCGCCTCCCCTGCCACGGCCACGATCGCCTCGTGCACCAGCAGCACGCTCGGGATCGTGTTCTGCGCCGAGGCGCCCGGGTCGTCCAGCTTGGGCGTGGTCCAGCGGACGGCCCCGGTGTCTTGGTCGAGGGCGGCGAGGCGACCGTAGCGGTTGGTGAAGTAGACGGTGTCGTACGTCGTCGAGTACACCGGAGCCGACAGGTTCTCGATCTGCGTGTCCCGCTGCCACAGCCGGGTGCCGTTGGAGGCATCGACCGCGGTGACCGTCCCGTCGGGGCGGACGAAGTACACGGTCCCGTCGATCACGGTCGGCGTGCCGCGAGGGGTGCCTTTCAGGGGAATCCTGGTGGCGGTGCCGGTGTTCGGGTTCACCCGCAGCAGAGCGGTGTACGACTCGTCCTGGCCATCGCCTGACTGGTACCCGGTGGTGTTCTTCGGCAGCACGAACAGCGGCCCTCCGGCGAGGGTGCCCAGCGGCGTCGCGCTCACGGGCAGCGGGTCGAGTTCGTCCGCCGTGCCGTCGGCCGGGTCGAAGCGCAGCAGGCCGGCCGGGCCCTTGCCGGGGTCGTTCGCGTCGGCGCAGAGGCCGTAGGGAGCGTTGCCCAGGACCACCGGGGAACAGAGGCTGCCCGCCGACGACTTGGCCGGGGTGCGCCACAGGTCCTTGCCCGTGGTGGCGTCGAGGGCGACGAACTCCTTCGCGGTGTCCGACATCGCCAGGACGCCGCCGTCGAACAGGGCGACGCGGGCAGTCGCGCTGACATCACGGGTCCAGACGCGTTTGCCGGTGTCGGCGTCGAGGGCGAGCACCCGCTGGTCCGCGTACACCTCGTCTGGCTGCTCGTATGTGTACACGATCCCGTTCCGCACGCCCAAGGGCCGCTCGGCCGCCTGGGAACTGTTCCCGTACCGCCACGCGACGCGGCCCGAGGCGGCGTCGAGACGGGCCACCGTGAAGCCGGTGCCCGCGCAGTACAGGGCGGATCCGGCGGACACGCAGCCGGCGTCCACACTGCCCACGTTGACGCTCTGCGAGTCGTCCCGCACGGCTCGGGTGAGATTCGTCTCCCAGGGCCGCCAGCCGGTGGGAAGTGCCGGGGGCGAGGACGCTGAGGCGCTCGCGCCGGGACGGGCATCGTCGGACCGCGCGTTCGACTTGAGGTGGTACACCGACGCGGACACCCCGGTGACGGCCAGGACCGCGCCGAGGACAACCAGCCGACGCGTGCGGCGGCCGCGACCGGCGTGCCCGGCGGCGGTGGTGTCGCCGGCACCCCGGGAGTGCTTCCGGTGTCCCGCCACGGTCGGCGGGCCGCCCACCGCCACGGCGTCGGCCGTGTCCGGCAGAGAACTGAACAGCCGTTGCAATTCGGCCAGTTGAGGCCTTTCGGCCGGGTCTTTGGCCAGGCAGCGCTCGACGATGCCCAGCAGCGGCTCCGGTACGCCGTCCAAGGAGGGCTGCTCGTGCACCACCTGATAGCCCGTCATATATGGGCTGCCGCCGTCGAAGGGACGGTTCCCGGTGGCGGCGTACACCAGGAGCGAGCCGAGCGAGAAGACGTCCGAGGCGGCGGTGACGTCCTTGGGCGAGGCGAACTGCTCCGGGGACATGAAGGGAGGGGTGCCGATGAGGCGTCCGGTCACGGTGAGGGTCTCGTTGTCGGCCGCCCGAGAGATGCCGAAGTCGATGACGCGCGGGCCGTCGTCGGCCATCAGCACGTTGCTCGGCTTCAGGTCCCGGTGCACGACACCGGCCTGGTGGATGTCCCGCAGCGCCTCCACCAGCCCCAGGGCCAGCGTGCGCAGTCCGGATCCGCCGAGTGCGCCCTGCTCGGCGACGATGACATCGAGGGTGCGGCCCGGCACGTACAGCGTCGCCATCCACGGCAGTTCGGCGTCCGCGTCCGCGTCCACGACGGGGGCGGTGAACGCTCCGCTGACTCGCCGTGCCGCCACGATCTCCTGGCGGAAACGTGTGCGGAACTCCTCGTCCTGCGCGTATTGCGCGTGTACGACCTTGACGGCGACGTGGCGTCCGGAGGCGGAGCGGCCGAGGTAGACGACTCCCATGCCGCCACTGCCGAGCCGGTCGACGAGCAGGTAGCCGCCTATCGCCCCGATGGACCCCGACTCCCCGGTGCTCAGCGGCATCGCTGGTCCACCTTTCCAAGTCCCACACGTCACGGAATCGTTCAGCGGCAACAGACTAGTCCGCGTCCGGGGGTACCCCGGCGCTGCCAGGGCCGCCGCCCTGCGCGACACCCGAAGGACACCGCACAGCCTCCGACGCTTCGTGCGTGCAGAAGGCGGAGCGAACCCGGCACCTGCACCGCGGACGGTGCAGGTGCCGGGCCGACCGGAGGCTGGACACGGCTCCGGCTCACTCCGCTGGGACGCCACGGACTGCGCGAGTACCTGCTTGCCGAGGGATTCCACGCTCCTCTCATCGGCGAACTGGCTGATGCCGACGCCCCGACCTTGCTCGACGCCCTGCTCGACTACGACCAGGAGGCCGCCCACTCCGAGATCACCGGATGGATCAGCCGTCGGGGCCAGGGCTCAGCGGCAGTCCAGATCATCGACGCCTGCGCCGGTCCGGAAGCCGATGCGGCCCTCCTCCGCCTTGCCGCCGCGCCGGTGCTCGCGGAACTCGATGAACCGAGAGCTCTCGCGGTCCTGCGCAAAGCCGCGGCCTCCCAGGTCCCCGGCTGCGCCGAGACCGCGGCGCTTGCGCTGGCCGGCCGTGGTGAGATCCCCGAGGGACACGGTCCGGGACTCCAGATGTGGGGGCACGTGGACCATCTGTGGGGTCCACTCGGCGTGGCGGACGAGGCACTTGCCATGTTCCTGGAACAGGAGGGGGACTCGGCGCTGCCGCTGCTGGAGCAGGCCGCCGACGATCTGTGGCGCTGTGACCACCCCGCCACCGGGGCCGTTCTGGATGCGGCGGGGCGGCTTCTGCGGGTTCGGGACAAGGCGCTGGCCAAGCGACTGCGCAGGTCCGCGACCAAAATCGGATCCCAGCGTCGCCGATGAGGAGCCGACGTGCTGACCGCTACGCGACGCTGAGGCCGACAGAGGCTGTGCTCGATCCGCTCGAGTCCGGTCAGCTCTCGTAGCGGTAGCGGCACTGTGCGATCAGGACGCCATCCTCGGTGGCCTTGTAGATCAGCCGGTGCTCGTCGTTGATGCGGCGCGACCAGTAGCCCTGGAACCCGTGCTTGAGTGGTTCCGGGTTGCCGAGCCGTCGCTCTCGCCGAGGGGGCGGATGTCGGTGGTGACGAAGTACGTGCCTGCCGGCCGGAACACATCGAAGCCCGCCTGCTCCAGCCCGTCAGCGAGAAGTTCCCTCTTGCCGCGCATATCGGCGCGGAACTCCTCGAAGTAGCTGTCCGGCAGGTGCAGGGCCTCCGCGACCGCGTACTGGAAGGGTCCGGAGGCCACGTACGTCAGGAACTGCTTCGCGGAGCGGACGGCGGTCACGAGTTCTGCGGTACCGGTCACCCAGGCCACGCCGTGTTCACGCACCTATTCTTCCTGGCTGGTTGCCGTCTCGCTATAGAAATCAGAGTGCAGTCAGAGTATGGTCTGAGTATGAGCATCGTGCGCCCAGTAGTCGAATCGGAGTCCGTCTCGTTCACTGATCTGTCCCGGAACCCGAAGGCGGTCGCCGCGAGGGCCGCTGCCCTGGGCTGTCTACGGGTCACGCACCGAGACGCGCCCGACATGGTGCTGACCACGGCTATACACGCAGAGCGCACCGAGGAAAACCTGACCACAGCGTCCCGGCTGTTCCTTGCCCTGATGAAGCAGGACGAAGGCGCCAAGTCGCTTCTGCTCGCGCTGCCCGAGGTGTTTCCGTGGGTGCGCCACCTGGACGGCGAAGAAGTCCGGGAATTCACTGTCGAACTCCTGGACGCGCTGTCCGACGCCGCTGAGCTGGGCGCCAGGGAGGCTGTGCACCGAGCGATCGTCTCGTGGCGGGCAACCGCCCGCATCAACGCCGACCCTGACCAGCTCAGGGAAGCACTCCGTCCGCTCGGTGATGTCGACCTCGGCCCGGTCGAGGTGCACGAGTGAGCCCGAAGAAAGGCGATCGGGTCAGCGTTCCCCCGCTGAGCGGCTGGAACGTCATCCATGGGACGACGGAGGCCGCGACCGGTTGGGAGGAACTGTGCCGGGTGGCGTTGCCGAACGCGCATCGCTGCCTGGAGGCCCTTCGCGCCGACCCGCTGTCGCGGGCCAACTGGAACCGTCGGCATCAGCTCCGCGGCAGGCACGCCACCAGGGAATGGAAGGGCTCCGAGCTGGAGCAGTGGGAGTACGAGATCACCGGCGGCGGCCGGGTCCGCTACCTGGTCAGCCCGGAAACCTCGACTGTGGTCCTGGTGTATGCCTCCCCGCGACACCCGAAGGACACCGAATAGCTCGGCCAGCGGTTGTTTCATGACAGAGATGCGCGGAGGCGATGTCGGCCAAGGGGATCACTGTGTTGGTTCGGTGCTCGGCACGGCCAGCGACTTGAGCCGGGCGACTGCGTCTGCCAGCACCTCGGTGCGTTTGCAGAACGCGAAGCGGACGAAGGGTGCGCCTTGCTCGCGGTGGTCGTAGAAGACGGCGTTGGGGATGGCGACCACCCCGCAGCGCTCCGGCAGTGAACGGCAGAAGGCGAAGCCGTCGCTCTCGCCGAGGGGGCGGATGTCGGTGGTGACGAAGTACGTGCCTGCCGGCCGGAACACATCGAAGCCCGCCTGCTCCAGCCCGTCAGCGAGAAGTTCCCTCTTGCCGCGCATATCGGCGCGGAACTCCTCGAAGTAGCTGTCCGGCAGGTGCAGAGCCTCCGCGACCGCGTACTGGAAGGGCCCGGAGGCCACGTACGTCAGGAACTGCTGCGCGGAGCGGACGGCGGTCACGAGTTCTGCGGTACCGGTCACCCAGCCCACTCCGCGTTCACGCACTCATTCGCGTCTCCGACACGCCGCATCTCTTCGTGCTGTGCGCTCGCCACGCGAGAACTCACACCATGCCCGCCTGATAGGTCCATGACATTATCCTCCGCCGCGGGGGACAGACACAGGAGGAGGCAGGCAACGATGAGTCGGCGTCCAGGGCCCGGCACACTGGGGGAACTGCTGCGCGGGTACCGGTTCGCGGCCGGGCTCGGCCAGCGGGCGTTGGCCGAGCGGGCGGGGATCAGCGTCCGGACGCTGCGTTACCTGGAGCAGGGCCAGATCCGCCGGCCGCACGCCGACTCGATCCAGCGTCTGGTGGCGGCGCTGAACCTGTCCGAGGCCGCGCGCACCCGGCTGCGGGAGGCCGGCGAAGCCGCGGCGTCCTCGCCGCGGCCGGCGGGACTGCGCGTGTCGGTCCTCGGTCCTTTGGCGCTGCACCTCGACGGCAGCCCCGTCGAGGTCCCCTCGGTGCTACAGCGCAGCCTGCTGGGACTGCTGGCCATGCAGCCGGGCGTGGTGGTCGGTACCGACGAGATCGTCGACGTGCTGTGGGGGGAGCAGCCGCCACGTACCTGTCGGCAGTTGGTGCAGACCTATGTCAGACACCTGCGTGATCTGATCGACCCCGACCGGCCCGGGCCCGACGCGGGGCGCGTGCTGCGGGCGACCAAGGGCGGGTACCGGGCCGATCTGTCCGCCGAAGAGTCCGATGTGGCCACCTTTGACGAGTTGCTCGGTCTGGCCCGGCGTGCCGAGACCGGTGGCGACCGCGCTGCCGCGCTGGAGGCATACGGCCGAGCGCTGCGGTGCTGGCGAGGGCCGGTGCTGGCCGATGGCGGCGAGCGGATCCGGGTACATCCGACGGCGGTCGCGATCGTTGGTCGTCAGATCACGGCGGCTGTGGCCCGGGCGGACCTGGCGCTCGCGCTCGGCAGCGCGGAGGAAGTAGTCGCCGACCTGCGTGAGCTCAGTGCGCGCGAGCCGTTGCACGAAGAGCTCGCCGGTCGGCTGATGCTGGCCCTGGCCTCGTGCGGGCAGCAGGCGGCAGCGCTCGACGTCTTCACGCGGATCAGCAGCCGACTCGACGGCGACTTGGGTCTTCAGCCCTCCGCGGCACTGCGCGCCGCGCATCTGCGGGTACTCCGCGCAGACTTACCCCCGAAGCCACCCGCCTTACCCGCGCCGGTATCACCTCACGCTGCCGACAGGCCGGTCCCGGCGCAGCTTCCCGGGCTGACGCTCGGCTTCACCGGCCGGGCAGAGCAGTTACGGCAGCTGGACTCCCTGCTTCCCGCCCCGGCGACGGGGGACGGCCCTCACCAGACGGGGACGGTGCTCGCGGCGATCACCGGTACCGGTGGCGTGGGCAAGACCGCCCTGGCGGTGCACTGGGCGCATCGGGTACGCGATCGCTTCCCGGACGGCGAGCTGTTCGTGGACCTGCGAGGTCACTCGGCACAGGCTCCGGTGCGTCCGGTCGAGGCGCTGGCCCGGTTCCTGCTGGCGCTGGGCGTGGCAGCGGAGCGGATTCCCGGGACGCCCGAGGCCGCTGCCGACCTGTACCGCACACTGTCCGCCGGGCGGCGGATGCTTGTCGTGCTGGACAACGCCGTGGACCCGGAGCAGGTCCGGCCGTTGCTGCCCGGCGGGCTCGGCTGCGTGGTGCTGGTCACCAGTCGTGACCGGCTGGCCGGGTTGACAGCCCGTGACGGGGCCCGCCGTATCGGGGTGGACGTGCTCGCTCCCGAGGAGTCCCGGCTGCTGCTGCGCCGTATGCTCGGCGAGAGCCGGGTCGACGCGGACCCGCAGGCCGCAGCGGACCTCGCTCACGCCTGCGGCCACCTTCCGCTGGCCCTGCGGATCTCGGCCGCCAACGTCGACCACACCCCCTGGCGTACCCTGCGCGACCAGGCTGACGAACTCCGCGAGGGCGACCGGCTGACCGCCCTGTCCGTCACCGGCGACCAGACCACCGCCGTACGGACCGCCTTCAGTCTCTCCTACCACGCCCTTGATGCCCCGGTTCGACGAATGTTCCGCTTGCTGGCCCTGTTGCCCGGCCCGGAAACCGGCCTGCGGGCCGCCGCCGTCGTCACGGGCACCACCATCGAGGACGCCGCCCGGCTGGTGGAGCGGCTCACCGCCGCCCACCTGCTCCGCGAGCACCGGCCCGGACGCTACCGCTTCCATGACCTCGTGGCACTGTACGCCGCCGAACGGCTTCGCCTGGAGGAGACCGACACCTCCCGCCGAACTGCCTCCGACGCCCTCTACGACTGGCTGCTGGCCGTGGTGGATCGCTGCGCGTCACTGCTCTACCCCGGGATGAAACAGCGCCTGCCCGGGGACGAAGACGCTGCCCGGAGCGATGCGGCGCCGCCGGAGATCACAGACGCCGCGGCGGCGATGCGCTGGCTGGACGCCGAACTGCCCAACCTGGCGGCGGCCGTTCACCAGGCTGCCGCCGAGGGCCATCAGGCGGCCTGGCTGCTCGCCAACGCCCTGCGCGGCTACGCCTGGATCCGCAAGCACACGGTGGACTGGACGGCCCTCGGCCAGGCCGCTCTGTCCGCTGCCCGTGCCGCCGGAGAGCCCTTCGCCGAGGCCGCCATGCACCATCTACTCGGCCACGCGCACGTGCGGCAGAGCCGCGTCGACACCGCGATCACCCATTTCGAGCAGTTGCTCGCCCTCGCCGAGGCCGCCGACTGGCGGGAGGGCGCCGCCATCGCGCACACCAACCTCAGCATGGTCAGCCGGCTCAGCGGCCGGCTGCGGCGCAGCGCGGAGCACCTGGAGCGGGCCATGGAACTCGACCAGCAGGGCGGCCTGTCGGACGGACACCCCGTCGTCCTCGGCAACCTTGCCCACGTCCTGCGTGACCTCGGCCGCCTGCCCGAGTCACTCGACTGCCTCGTTCGGGCGGAGCGCCTTCCGGCGGCCCTGGACAACCAGCACAACCAGATACGCAGGCAGGCAGACCTCGGCCGTACCCGGCACCTGCTCGGTGACACGGTGAAGGCGGCGCGCCACCTTCAGGCGGCCCTGGCGATGGCCAGGGAGTGCGGCGACCTGGGAGGCGAGGCGTACGCGCTGCGGCTGACGGCCTCCGCCAGCAGGGACGCGGGCGACCTCGTCCGAGCCCTGGAACTGGCACGGACTGCCGCCGCCCTCAGCGACCAGGACGTCGACGACTATTTCCGGGCCGCCGCCCGCCTCACCCTCGGCAGTGTGCTGCTCGCCCTCGGCCGCCACGGCGAAGCCTCCGAGGCATGGCGGGAGGCGCTGAAGCTGGCCCGTGAGCGCGGCGCGCATGATCTGGAGGCGCGCTCACTGATCGGGCTGGCGTCCGGTCGGCGTCTCCTGGACCGCGAACAGGCGGCCACGGCGCTGGGCATCGCCCGCCGCACGGAGTACGTCCTGGTGCAAGGCGAGGCACTGACTGTCCTGGCCCGTGGCGGCCTGGAACACGGCGAACCCGCCGTCGCAGCCGACTACGCCCGCCAGGCCCTGGCCATGCACCGCCGCTCCGGCCACCGCAAGGGTCAGGCACAGGCCCTGGACCTGCTCGGCCGGGCCGTGGACGCGACGGGCGAGGAGGACCCCGCGCCGTACCGGCGAGAGGCCCTGGAGATCTTCGACGCGCTCGGCGACCGGCACGCCGCAGCGCTTCGACGGCGGCTCGTCACGGCGGACGGGGGAATGGGCGGGGGAGGGGGCGGGGGAGGAGACGGGGGAATTTACCGCCCGCGCTGCGACACCGCGGACGCCTCGGCCGATCCGACGGCATCCGGACCGGGCACCTCGCCCGCACCCGTGCCATGACCCGTGCAGCCCGGACCACGCCGAGAGTCGGTGTGGTCCGGGCTGCGTCGAGCAGGTGCGGCGCGACGGCGGCGGCAAGTCCTGCCGTCCGAAGCGTTGCAGGGCGGCATCGCGCCCGGGGGCGCTGACGCCTCCGGCGAGCGGGAGCCCCGGCGCGGTCCCTTGAGCCGGACGGCGTACAGGACGGCGTACAGGACGGCCTACCGGACGACGTGCGGTGGCCGAGGCGTCCCGGTCGTGGGCCTGGTGGGGTCAGTTGGGGCTGATCTTGGTCCAGGTCAGTTCCCTCTGGTCGCCGTGGCGCCAGCCGCGGGTGCGGACCTTGTCGGTGCGGGGCTTGTCGCGCTCGTTGAGATAGGGGGACCTGGCGTCGACGTTCTGCCCGCTGTCCAGGTAGGACTGCAGCGCCGCGGCTCCCCAGCCCTCCTGTCCTCCCCAGGACCAGAGTTCGTCGTTGCCGTTGCCGCTGCTCCCCTCGGGCTCCATCACCACAGGGTTCTCGTTGCCACCGTGGTAGGCCATCACCTCGTCCTTGCCCAGGTTGTACAGCGTGAACTGGCTGTCGGTGCCGAACTGCTTCCACCGGCAGTAGGAGTTGCCGCGGGCGGCATCCTTGGACACCATCCAGAGCGCCTGGTTGTCGGCCGAGGCGCACAGCACGGCGTCGTTGAACCTGCCGTTCTGCAGCATCACCCCCGCGGCGGCGGGGGCGGCCGAGGCCGACGTGGCCGGCGCAGCGGTGATGCAGAGCGCGGCGAGGCCGGCCGCTGCGGCGAGGCGTGCCCCGAGGCGGCCTCGACTCTGAGAAACGCGAGTTGACGAAGACATGTGAAGAAACTCCCTACCTGTTGTCCAGGCCTGAGGACCCGGACAGGCTTCCCTGCCAGGTGTGTCCGTCCCTCCGCTAGTGCCGCGGCAGGCAACGTTTGCCCGTCAAGGAGCGGCGTCCGGTGCGTGCTCTCGGTGTGCCGGCCGGAAGTCCTCGTACTGGACGTAC